>NZ_WKCD01000064.1:0-24162 GCF_021606625.1 Pseudomonas sp. PA-4-8C | reverse complement strand
GTTTATTGGCCTTGTTCATGCCTTCGTATTTATCGACGATGTCCAGGAACAAGCGCTCCTGTACCGCCGAGTAATAGGTCACGGGGTGCTTGAGGGTGGGCTTGGCCAATTGCGCGTAAGTGCTGTGGTCCAGAGGCGTGGCCGCGCCCTTGACCTTTGTCACCCAGCTTTGGAAGTCGGCAGCGCTCAGGGACAGCGTGGTGAAATGCATGTCGGAAAAACCGGGGCCGTTGTAGTTGGCGGCGATCCCTCTGAACTCACCGGTCTCGTTGGCGATCAGGTGCAACTTGGTCTGCATGCCAGCCATGGCGTAGATCTGCCCGCCGAGTGCCGGAATAAAAAACGAGGTCATGGCCGCGTCGGAGGTGACGGTGAAACTCACTGGCGTGTGCACCGGCAGGGCCAGTTCGTTGACGCTGGCGATGCCCAGGTCAGGGTAGATAAACAGCCATTTCCAGTCGGTGGCCACCACCTGCACATTGATCGGCGGGGTGTCTGACTCCAGCGGGCGATAGGGATCGAGTGCGTGGGTGGTCTCCCAGGTCACCCATCCCAGGACGATGATGATCAGCAGGGGAACGCCCCACACCACCGCTTCGATTTTGTGCGAGCTGGCCCAGCGGGGGGAGTAACGCGCTTTTTTATTGGTGGCGCGGTAGCGGTAGGCGAAGACAAACATCATCACAATCACCGGAACGACCACCAGCAGCATCAGGCCCGTAGCGAGAATAATCAGGTCGCGCTCATCGGTTGCTACTTGCCCCTTGGGATTGAAGACCACCAGGTTGCAACTGGTGAGTAAGAAGAGGCTGGTGATAATGACCAAGCAATAACCCATCGCTCGTTTCATGCCTTGCTCCTGTGTTGGAAACTTGCGTTTTGCTGCGCCGAATCAGTGCTCAAGCGTTAACTAAGCGAAGCGCTTGTTAACCTCAGACGCCGCCAGGTGTTAAACACTCGGCAATAAGGTGCCGTCAGTAGACAAAGTGCTTCTACTGCTCGGTTCTATTAGCTTTTGCTGCCGCTCTGCAGGGCGCATTTCGCCGCGCTCCCGAACATTTTGAATAGAGCCCGGTGGGTTGGTTTAACAATTTGTTTCCTCGCCTGACGAACGGTTTAACAGGCGAAACGGTAAAGGGTTTTTATCGGTGCATGATGGAATTGGCCTTGGAAAAAGTCTGAATTCGGGTTAAGAAGTTCAGTCGTTAGTTGATGGCCAACCCCACTAACGGTTTTGGAGAAGCGCTATGTTTATACGTGGCAAAACCTATGAAGCCTGGGCCGCCAAGGCACTCGACGAAGAGTGCTTTACCCAGGAGGTTGAAAACGGCTGCCATATCGAAGTCAGGGCCCGGGAGCGGAAAGATGGCGATATCGAAGTGCTGCTGTGCGTCTACACCGCGACGGGGCAATGCGTGGTTGAACGTACCAAGCAATTGTCGGGCGCCGAATGGACGGTGCGGGACGCGCTCAAACGCGGCATTGATCAGGCGGAACGGATTGCCGGTGGTGAGTCCGGCCGACTGCCCTGTGCTGATGCGCACTTGCACGACGACGATTGAAGGGTGCGGTCGACGGTCGAGACCTACCTGAGGCCCCGCGCTGCAACTGTGAGCGGGCTTGCTCGCGAAGGCGGCCTTACAGCCGACGCCTAACTAACTGACGCCCGCAATTTAATGTGGGAGCTGGCTTGCCTGCGATGGCGGCCTAACAGTCAACACAGTTGGTTTGTGTACATATCCATTGCTGTGGTTACGGCCACTTAGGGGGCCGCCCTGACGGCGGGTCACTTTGGAAAAGCCCCAAAGTAACCAAAGGGCTCTTGCCCCACCACTCGGCACCTCGCTCACGCTCGGTATGCCCGAACACAGGCTTGAATCCGTGGGCCGCCGCCACGCGCCATCCATGGCGCGGGGCGGCTAACCCGGCGTCCTGCCGGGTTACCCACGAATTCAAGCCTGCGTTCGGCCAGCGTGGTTTAACGGGGCGCTTAAGATCAAGATCACAAGCAGATCAAGAGCAAGATCAAGAGCGGCTCGCTTCGCATCGTGGTTACCGTAGGATATCTATGCTCATCGGGAGCCCCCCCGCCCGTCAATGCAACGAAGCCCGGGTAATCAGGTAGTTCACCAATTGCGGCTCATCGTCAAGTTCAATGCTCTGCACCGGGCGCGGCAGGTTGTCCAGCACCGTGCGCCAGAACGCCTGGGACACTTCGTCCTGATCATAGAAACGCACCAGCCAATTGCGCTCGCCGCTGCACAGCACCTGGCTGGCGATGGCGCGGCCGATGCCCTTGCGGCGGTAGCGCTTGAGGATGAACAGGTCGGCCAGTTCCAGGGCGTCGATGCCCGGTAGTTCGCTGCCTTCGATCAACAGGAAACCGGCGATGTAGCCGTCTACCAGCAGCAGGTTGGCGCTCCATTGCGGGTCGCTCCAGTAGCGGGCCAGGTGTTCGTCGTGGATGTAGAAACGCCCATCGGCCTCGACATCTTCCTGTTCCCAGTCCGAAGACTCGTAGGCGTAATACTGGTAAAGATTGCGGATCAGTTCGGCTTCTTCGGGGCCGGTCTGGATCAATTCGACGGTGGTTTCAGGCATGGGGCTCTCGGTGGAAAAACGCAGGGCGCCATTGTTCACAAAAGTGCTGCCCACGCCAATGGCCTGGCGAATCCTTTCTATTGGCTGAACCGATTGCAAATAGCAGTTGCCTTGGCCGAAATCCTGAAACATTTAGAATAAACTTCGCCGGTTTCTCCCTATTGCTCAAGGACACGTATTTTGACCAACGTCTGTACCGCCGGCCTGGATGTGGGCTTTGCCTCCCTGGATTACCTGCAGATCTTCATCCTGGGCGTGATCCAGGGCATTACTGAATTGCTGCCGGTGTCATCCACCGCCCATATGCGCGTGGTACCCGCCCTGCTCGGCTGGCAAGACCCCGGCTCGGCGTTTTCGGCGGCCATGCAATTGGCGGCGTTGGCGGCGGTGGTCAGTTACTTCTGGCGCGATGTGCGCCAGGTCACCACGGGCAGCATCAGTGCGGTGCGCCGGGGCGACTACAACGACCGCTGGTTCAAGCTGGCGGTGGCCATCGTGCTGGCAACCGTACCGATTGGCATCGCCGGCCTGGCGTTGTCGTCGACCTTGAATGCGTGCAACTCACCCTTGCGCGGGCTGATGGTGATCGGCATTTCCTGCGTGGTGATGGCGGTATTGCTGGCCCTGGCGGAAGTGCGCGCCCGCCATACCCGCGACGTAAGCCAGATGCGCTTGCGCGATGCGCTGATCGTGGGGGTCGCGCAGATCGGCGCGTTGATTCCCGGCGTATCGCGTTCGGGCTCTACGTTGACCGCAGCGCTGTTCCTGAACTTCAAACGCGAAGAGGCGGCGCGGTTTTCCTTCCTGTTGGGCTTGCCGGCCATCGCCCTGGCCGGCTTGAAAGAGTTGTGGGTGCTGCTGCGCGCCGACCTGCCCGTCCACGCCTGGCCGCACTTGATCTTTGGCCTGGTGGTGGCCAGCGTCTCGGCGTTCTTCGCGATCTGGGGCCTGATGAAGTTTCTGGAACGGTTCTCCACCTGGCCGTTCGTGATCTACCGTGCGCTGCTGGGGATCTTCCTGATTGTGGCGGTCAGCACCGGATTGTTGAGTTAAGCCGCCGGTTCGCGGTCGGCCAGCGCTTCGAGCAAGTCGGCCGAAGGCACGAAGAACAGGCCGCCGGTCACGGCCGTGCTGAAGTCGAGCAAGCGATCGTAGTTGCCGGCCGGGCGGCCGACGAACATGTTTTCCAGCATCTGTTCCAGGGGCTGAGGCGAGCGTGCGTAGCCGATGAAATAAGTGCCGAATTCGCCCGCGCCAGGGCGGCCAAAGGGCATGTTGTCGCGCAGGATCTTCACTTCCTCGCCGCTCTCGTCGGTGATGACGGTCAGCGCGCTGTGGGAGTTGCTCGGCTTGGCGTCTTCGTCCAGTTCGATGTCCGACAATTTGGTGCGCCCGATCACCTTCTCTTGAGCCTCCACCGTCAAGCCATTCCACGCGGTCATGTTGTGCAGGTATTTCTGCACCAGCACATAGCTGCCGCCTTCGAACTCAGGGTCTTCATCGCCTACCAGGGTAAAGGCCTCGGCCTTGCGCCCCACCGGGTTCTCGGTGCCGTCGACGAAACCGATGATGCTGCGCATATCGAAGTAGCGAAAGCCCTGGACCTCATCCACCACCTTCACGGTATCACCCAGGGCCGCCATCAACTGGGTCGCCAACTCGAAACACAGGTCCATCTGCTCGGCACGGATGTGCAGCAGGATGTCGCCGGGGGTCGACACCGCCTTGCGCCCTTGCACACCGAACTCGCGAAACGGATGCAAGGCCGCCGGGCGCGGCGCGCCGAACAGGCGGTCCCAGGCATCCGAGCCAAACCCGCAAACGCAAGTCAGGTTGCCCGAGGGCACGCGCTTGCCTACCGAGCGCACCAGGCCTGCGATGTCGGCGCACCAGGCCCGCACGTTTTCAACCGCATCGGGCGCCAGGGTGGCGACCATGAAGATCGCGCTGCTGGTGATCGGATGGCACACCGATTGCGGTTCGAGCGGGGGGCGGACGGGGCAGGTTTTCATGAAGGCGATCCACTGGCTAAGGTCGGTTTGAACCCCGGCAGGTTAGCAGATCATCCCTGACAACTGGCCCACACCTGGCGAATCAGCGCTTTGAGCTTCAAAGCCTCGGCCCAGCGATCGGTGAGCTCGCGACCATCCACGCCAGTGATCGCATAAGGTGGCGGGCCCAGTTCGCAGGTGAAGGACAGGCTCTGGGGTGTCTCGGCGCGGGCCAGCCAGTCTTCGATCCCGTAGCGCCACCAACCGGTAAAGCGCTCCACCCACGGCTGATGCTGGGGAAAATCCAGGCCTACCTGCACCTGCTCACTGCTGGCGATGCGGCCATGAAAGCCCCAGCTGTGACGCAAGATGGTGCGTATCTGTTCGTCGTCTTCCACACTGCCGGGCTCGGGCAATTCGCGGCCAACTACGTAGTGGGACAGGTCAGCGAGCAGTTTCAAATCGGGCATCTGTGCCAGCAAGTCGAGGGTGAACAGCAGATCGTTAGTGAGCCGATAGCGATGGGTTTCCAGCAAAATCTGGAAGTCCACCTGTTCGGCCAGGCGTTGCCAGCCGTCGATCAGCCGTCGATCAGCCAGGCCGCCTCGGCCTGGGTACGCGGGCGCACGTCGGCTTGCAAGGTGAGGTGGTGACAGCCGTAACGGCTGATCACCTCCAATGCCCTGGCCAGATCATCCACCGATTGTGGGAACAGTTGCCCTTCAATCTGCAAGCCCCTGGCCGTGGCCGCCGCGTGTAGGCGCTGCACCGATGCCGGGGCCCAGTAATGGTCGGTGATGCCGTCAAAACCGGCGGCAGCGATTCGATCCAGTTGCGCTTCGAGGCTGCCGGGCTCGGTTTGCATGGCCCACATCGATTGGAATACTAAAAACTGGCGCATGCCAGCCTCGCAGTAGTTGCTTCAGGGAGACGTCAGGGTCGGCCAGGCTGGCCGGGTTGAGCGGGATGTGGGCGGTGATCAAGCGCTCGCACAGTTTGATGTCCTTGGCTGCGCGGTTACCCAAGGCCCAACCGCAGGCGCCCTGCAAACGGTGATGGTCGTCAAGGTAGAACAGCAGCAGACCACCGTCGGGCAAATCCCGGCGAACCGTCAGTGCCGCCATCACCCCGACGGTGTGCAAACCCCACGCGTATTGATCGGACCAAAAACCCGGGATCGTCTCGTACGCTAACGCCCGTCCCAGCAGGTTCAACGCCGCGAGACGGCCCTGGGCTTCGGCGTTGCGCCAGGTTTCTTGCCGTTGATAAAGGCCCTCCAGGCGAAACTCGCACACGTCTCCCGCCGCGTAGATATCCGCCGCACTGGTGCGCAGGTGCGCGTCGACACGTATGCCCTGCCCGACGTCCAAGCCTGCCGCTGCGGCCAACTCGATGTTGGGCTGCATGCCGATACCGACCACCACCAGGTCGCAGGGCAGCCGTTGCCCGTCGACCAGTTGCACGGCGTCGGCGTGGATGCACTCCAGGGCGACGTCCAAACGCACGTCCACACCTTGTTCACGGTGCAATGCCAGCAGCGCCTCACTGATCACCGGCGGCAACACCCGCCCTGCCAGCCGTGGCCCGGCTTCCAACACTGTGACCTCGCAGCCCAGGCCCCGCGCCGTCGCCGCCACCTCCAAGCCAATAAATCCACCGCCGACCACCACCAGCCGAGCGCCAGGACGCAGCCCATCGCGCAGGGCCACGGCGTCATCGTGGGTGCGCAGGTAAAACACCTTCGCCTGCGCCTGGGGCAAACGGCGCGCCCGGCCTCCGGTGGCCAGCAGCAGGCCGGCATAGCTCAACCATTGGCCGTCGGCCAGTTGCAGCCGGTGGTGCTGGGGCTCCAGGCGGCTGACCGGGTTGGCAGCGATATGCTCGATACCGAGCGCCGCAAACTGGTGGCTGTCGCACAGGCTGCATTGCGCCAGGTCAGTCGAGCCTTGCAGCAAACCCTTGGACAACGGTGGCCGCTCGTAGGGCAGATGCGCTTCATCGCCGATCAGGATCAAGCGCCCGCTGTAGCCTTCTTCACGCAAAGTCAGTGCCGCACGGCCACCAGCATGGCCGGCGCCGACGATGATCAGGGGCGCGTTCATCCTTCGGCCGTGACGGCGAGCTGCACCCGCCCCGCATCCACCCGCACGGGGTAGGTCTTGAGGTTCACGCACACCGGCGCGCCCAGGGCCTTGCCAGTGCGGTAATCAAAGCGCCCGTTGTGCTTGGGGCACTCGATCACATGGTCCATCACCAGGCCGTCGGCCAGGTGGATTTTCTCGTGGGTGCACAGGCCGGCGGTGGCGAAGAATTCGTTATCGGCTGAACGGAATACCGCGTAGGTCTGCGCGCCGTGGTCGAAGCGCAGCACGTCTTCTGCTTCTATTTCGCCCACGGCGCAGACGTCGATCCATTGATCGTTCATGCATTTATCTCCAATGACTGGCTTTCACTCTGTGGCGAGCGAGCTTGCTCGCCACGGGTGGGGCGTTGGACGAAGTAGCTGGGGTCGCTGCGCTGGCGCCAGATCGTCGGAATGATTTCCTGGTAGGCCTGCCACAGGTTGGCATACGGCGGCGGGCAGTCGCTGCGGATCTCTTCGTGCAGTTGGCTGAGCGCGTGGTACGGCACCATCGGGTACATGTGGTGTTCGAGGTGGTAGTTCATGTTCATGTAGATAAAGCGCAGCACGCGGTTCATGTAGATGGTGCGGCAATTGCTGCGGTGGTCGAGCACATCTTCGGCCAGGCCCACGTGCTGGCTGAGGCCAAACAGGTAGCCGAGCCACGCGCCATAGAGGCTGGGCAGGCCCACCAGCATCAGCGGCAACCAGCTGTGCAGGTACAGCGCAGTGCCAATGATCACAGCGTAAAGACCGACCCAGATACGCGCATCTCGGTACACCTTGGGCCATTCGGATTCGGGGATGAAGTCGCGCTCCTGGGCGCTCATTCGCCCGAGCGCATGGCGGGCCACGCCGCTGAAAGTCTTCCAGGCCAGGGGCAGGTTGAACAGGCTGAGGGCCATCATCCATAAGCTGGGCGGGCGCGGTTCGACGATCTCGGGGTCACGGCCGACGACGATGGTGTCGGTGTGATGACGGGCATGGCTCCAGCGCCACACGTGGGGTTCGAAGAGGCACATGAAGCTCGCCACCTGATACAGCGCATCGTTCATCCAGCGGGTCTTGAACGCCGTGCCGTGGCCGGTTTCGTGCCAGCGCGGGTTGGAGGCCGTGCCGTAGAGCACACCATAAGCGATAAAGAATGGCACGCAGGCCCAACTGCCCCAGAACCAGTAGCCGCCGACACCGGTGGCCAACAACGTCGAGCACCACAGGGCGGTGTCGAGCAAAGCCGGACCGTCGCGGCGCTGCATCAGTTCTTTCATGCGTTTGCGCGAGATGGGCGATTGGTACCAGTTGGCCGAGACCAGGCCCTTGTCGGCGGCGCGGGCGGCTTCGGGGCCGGTGAGGCTATAGTCGCGCCGAGCGCGGTAAGCGGTGTGTTCAGGCATTGTTATTGTTCTCCGCAAGCGTGGGTTTCAGGGGCTTTGCGAAACCAACGATAGAGTGCGGCTAAATCACCCTCAAGGCCTTGAATCCATTCCCTATCAAGCTATCATCCAGGCCCAGCGGGGCTTGATAGTTTTCTATCAAGACGCTCAAGGGGCCTGCCATGCACAACAACAAACGCCCAACCATCGCCACCGTCGCCGCCCATGCGGGGCTCAGCGTAGCCACCGTCGACCGCGTGTTGAACGCCCGCGCGCCGGTCAACCCCGGCACGGCCGAACAGGTGTTCCAGGCTGCCGAAGCGGTGGGCTATTTCGCCGCACGGCTGATCGGCCAGCGCATTCGCGAACGGCGGCCCACCTACCGTTTTGGCGTGCTGTTGCTGGGGACCGCCCAAGCCTTCTATGCGCAGTTGGCCCACGCCATCAGCGAGGCAGCGCAGCATCACGCCACCGCCAACCTTAGCTGCCGGTTCGACTACATCAACGACCGCACGCCCGGCGCCATCGTCGCGCAAATCGAACAACTGGCCGTGCAGTGCGACGCCCTCGCGGTGGTCAGCTTCGCCCACCCATTGATCAACGCCTGCCTGGCGCAGATCCGCACAGCGGGCGTGCCGGTGGTTGCCCTGCTCTCGGACATCCATGAACACGCCGCCGAACCCTATGTGGGCCAGGACAACCACGTGGTCGGGCGCACCATGGGCTGGCTGCTGGCGCGCACCTGCGGCGCACCCAAAGGCAGCGTGGGCATCCTGTTGGGTGGCCATCGTTTTCTCGGCCATCAGGCACGGGTCGAGGGCTTGCACAGCTACCTGGCCGAACACGCGCCGGGGCTCAAGCCGTTGGAGCCGCTGATCAACCTGGACAACTGCGACATCACCGAAGAAGCCACCCTCGACCTGCTCAGCCGTCATACCGACCTGCGTGGGTTATGCGTGGTCGGCGGGGGTGGCGACGGTGTGATCAACGCCTTGGCGCAACTGCCCAAGCGCCCGGCGCTGTGCTGCATCCTGCAAGAGTCCACGCCGTTGTCACGCCAGGCATTGAGCAACGGGTTAATTGATGTGGTGATGGACTCGCAGCCACGGCAGACGGCCGTGGCGCTGGTGGAGTTGCTGGTGCGCTTGCAGAGTGATGAGGGGTTTGACCCTTTGAAGCACCGCGTGCATATATCGCCGCAGATAGTGACGTCGGAAAACCTGTGCAACTGATCGGTTTGGCTTGAGGTTTCAGCGCTCACGGAAATCGGCGGCGCTCAAGCCAAACCGACTCATCTTGTTGTACAGCCCGCCCCGCGAAACATCCAGTTGCTGTGCGGCCAGGCGAATGTTGCCGCGGGTGCTGGTGAGCGCGGCAACGATGGCGTGCATTTCATGGCTGCTCAAATCCTGCGCGGGCTGGGGCTGGTAGGCGCGCAACGTGGTGCGTTGCGGGGTTTCCAACGGCAAATCAGCCGATTGGATCAGCTCGCCCATCGCCAGGTTGGTCGCCCGCTCAATGACGTTCTCCAGTTCCCGCACGTTGCCCGGCCAACCATGGGCTGACAGCAACGCCAACGCATCCGGGGTGAAACCTTGCACGGCTTTACGGAGCGAGCGGGCACAGCGCTGCAGGAAGTGGCGCGCCAGCAGTGGGATATCGTCACGGCGCATACGCAGTGGCGGCACGCTCAGGTTCAGCACGTTGAGTCGGTAGTAAAGGTCTTCACGAAACGCGCCCTCGGCCACCGCCTGGCTCAGGTTGCGATGGGTAGCCGCGATGATGCGCACGTCGACTTGCCGCGATTGCTTGGCCCCGACGCGGGTGATTTCACCCTCCTGCAAAACCCGTAGCAGGCTGACCTGGGCGTCGAAGGACATGTCGCCGATTTCATCCAGGAAGATGGTGCCGCCATCCGCCAGTTCGAACTTGCCTGCAGCCCCACCCCGCGCCGAGCCGGTGAATGCGCCTTCGACGTGGCCGAACAGTTCACTTTGCACCAGGTCCCGTGGGATCGCGCCGCAGTTGACCGCCACAAACGGACCGTTGCAACGCTCGCTGCCGTTATGAATGGCTTGGGCAAACAGTTCCTTGCCGGTGCCGCTTTCGCCGAGGATCAAGGTGGTGGACTCGCTGCGACTGGCAATGCGCCCCAGGTGCAGAGCGTCTTGTATCGCCCGTGAGGTGCCCAGGATGGTCTCGAAGGTATAGCGGGCCTGGGTGCCGATAATGCGCCGGGTAATCTCGCGGATACGGCGGTTTTCGCGCACCGACACAATCACCCCACCCTGCTCCAGTGGACATAGCGAAACGAGGCAGGCGAGTTGGCTGCCGTCGTGCAGGTGGAAGGTGCAATCGAGGTCGCGCACAGGCTCACCCAGCGCGTCGCTCAGTTCACTGCGGCCCAGGCGCTGGAAAGGACTGCCGATCAACTCGCGCCCCACCCCGAACAGGTGCCGCGCATAACGGTTGAGCGCCTTGATGCAGCCACGCTCATCGAGCACCACCAAACCTTCGTTGAGCACTTCGAGCACGGCCTGTTGTTCTTCCAGCAACAGCTGCAGCGCCATCTGCCGCGACACCGCTTCGGCCGCCGCTTGAACGGTGCCCAGGGTATGGAAGTGAAACCAGCCGGGCTCGGCGGTCAGGGTGAGCATGGCCAGGGTCTGGCCTTGGGCATCCTTGATCGGCGCGGCGGCGCAGTGCATGTGGCGCTGGCGCAGGCCGCTGGCGAAATTTTCTTCCGCCAGCACATACACCAGGCGATCTTCGGCCAGGGCCAGGCCGGTGCAGTTGGTGCCTTGCACCGATTCGAGCAAGCGACTGCCTACCGGGGTGATGTCCAGCCCGCAAAAATACAGAGTCGTGCCCTCGGCATCCGTGAGGTTGATATGCCCGCGCGGGTTGTAAGCCAGTAATCCATGCATGACCTGCGCGGCGGCGGCGATCAGGGCGCGATGGTGGGCCAGGGTCGCCGCGAGCGCATGAGGCGCAACAAAGCGGTAGTCGTTGTTACCGGGCTCGATACCCGCCTCGACACTGCGTCGCCAGGAATCCCAGATGACCTGGCGTACCCCGTCGGGACGCACGACTTGGCCAGCCAGGCACTCTCGCCACGCCTGTTCCAACGCGGCGATGGGCCCGTCGTTCAGCGCGGCAGGCCCCAGGTTCGTGAGGTATTCGAGGTCTTGCACACTGAACGCCTGGGTCATTGCGGTTATCCATGTCCATATTTTCGACATGTCAGTATAGACATGTCATAAAAATGAACACTTTTTGTTTGATTAAAATAATAAGCCTTTATAAATCAACCACTTATAAACTGGCATAGGCCTTGCTCCTGCCCCTGTGTCACCCAGGACTGTCCTGGGGGCCCACAACAACAAAAGGGGTCGTTTCATGAGTACACAGAACATCCGCCTGGGCTTGATCGGTGCCGGCCGCATGGGCAGCTTCCATGGCCTTACCGCTGCACGCCATATCCCCGGTGCCTGCCTCGCCGCCATCGCCGATCCCGTCCCAGGCCAGGCCGCTCGCCTGGCAGCGGAACTGGGGGTGGACAAGGCCTACACCGACCCGCAACAGCTGCTGGACGACCCGGACATCGACGGCGTGCTTATCGCCGCCCCTGCCCGTAGCCACGCGGAGCTGGTGATCAAGGCCGCACGTGCCGGCAAGGGCATCTTCTGCGAAAAGCCCATGGCGATTACCCTGGACGAAGCCGACCGCGCCATCGCCGCCGCTGCCGATGCACGGGTGCCCTTGCAGGTCGGCTTCAATCGGCGCTTCGCCAAGAGCTTTCGCACCGCGCACCTCGACGTCGTCGCCGGACGTATTGGCACGCCACAGCTGCTACGCTCGCTGACCCGCGACCCGGCGCTGAACAACCCGGCCAACTCACCGCAATGGGTGATCTTCCTCGAAACCCTGATCCACGACTTCGACACCCTGCGCTATCTCAACCCTGGGGCCGAAGTGGTCCAGGTGCAGGTGATGGCCGACGCGCTGATTGCCCCGCAATTCAAAAGCCAAGGCTTGCTCGACACCGCCGTGGTCACCCTGCGCTTTGACAACGGCGCCATTGCCACCGCCGAAGCCAGCTTCCAGGCCGTGTATGGCTACGACGTGCGCGGCGAAGTGTTCGGCAGCAAGGGCATGCTGAGCATGGGCAGCCTTAACGACTGCGACCTGGTGCGCTACCTGGCCGAGGGCATCCAGGCAGACACCCAGCGGATGGACACCGACCTGCTGCGCGACGCCTACATCGCCGAGCTCAACCACTTTGTCGACTGCCTGCGCAGCGGCGCCAAGCCCCTGGCCAGCGGTGAAGATGCTCGTGCAGCCCTGGCAATTGCCCGTGCCTGCATTGAGTCGTACCAAACCGGCAAGGCCGTGGCCGTTCAAGGAGCCCTTTGATGATGCCGTTCAAATTGGCCGTCAGCGCCGAAATGGTGTTCCTCGACCTGCCTTTCATCGAACGCGTTAAACGTATTCATGCCCTGGGCTTCAGCGCCGAAATCTGGAGTTGGGCCGACAAGGACATCAACGCCTTGGCGGCGACGGGCGCGGACTTCACCTCGATGACCGGCTACCTCAGCGGCACCCTCACCGACCCCGACGGCATCCGCCAATTGCTCGACAGCGCTCGTGAGTCGCTGGGCATTGCCGAGCGACTCAATTGCCCCTGCCTCAACCTGCATGGCACGGGCCTGGGTGAAGGCGGCCTGCCCGTGCAGCCCGTCAGCCACACCACCGGGCGCATGTGGCTGAGCGCATGCAAAAGCCTGGAGAAAATCGCGCGCCTGGGGGAAGACGCCGGCCGCGTGTTCCTGCTGGAAAACCTCAACACCGCCGTCGACCACCCAGGTACACCGTTTGCACGTGCCGACGACACCCTGGCCCTGATCGAAGCCGTCGGCAGCCCGCATTTGAAGATGAACCTGGACCTGTACCACGCGCAGATTGGCGAAGGGAGCCTGATCGAATTGATCCAGCGCGCTGGCAGCGACATCGGCGAAATCCAGGTGGCGGATGTGCCTGGGCGCAAGGAGCCCGGCACGGGCGAGATCCACTACCCGGCCATTGCCCGGGCCTTGCACGCCATGGGTTACACCGGTGTGGTCGGCCTGGAGGGCTGGGCCAGCGGCGACAGCGAGACGGCCCTGGAGCGTTTCCGCCAGGCATTCACCCTATAACAATAAAAGGAACAGCCTCATGCACCGTTATTCATTACTAGTGGCCGCGCTGTTGTTGATGTTCAGCCAGTGGACCTTCGCCGCCTATCGCATCGGCGTGAGCATTGCCCGGGTGGACGATAACTTCATGACCTATGTGCGCACCGGCCTGGAGGCAGCAGCGAAACACCAGGACGTGCAGATCCAATTTGAAGACGCCCAGGGCGATGTGGTGCGCCAGCTCAATCAGGTCGAAGGGTTTCTCAACCAGAAAGTCGATGCGGTGATCGTGCTGCCGGTCGACACCGCCGCCACCGCCAACATCACCCGCGCGGCCGTGGCGGCGAAGACGCCGCTGGTGTACGTCAACCGCCACCCGGATGAGCGTACGCTGCCTGAGGGCGTGGTTACGGTGGCCTCCAACGACATCGAAGCGGGGCAATTGCAGATGCGCTATCTCGCACAAAAACTGGGCGGCAAGGGCAATGTGGCGATCATCATGGGCGACCTTGCACAGAACGCCACCCATGACCGCACCGAGGGGGTCAAACAGGTGCTCAAGGACTTTCCGGGGATCAAGATCGTCGAGCAACAAAGCGCCGAATGGCAGCGCAGCAAGGGGATGGACCTGACCAGCAACTGGTTGCTGGCCGGCACCCCGTTCAATGCCATTGTCGCCAACAACGATGAAATGGCGATTGGCGCGGCCATGGCCTTGCAGCAAGCTGGCAAGGCCAAGGGCGAGATTGCGATTGTCGGCATCGACGGCTTGCCCGATGGCCTGGCGGCGATCAAGCGTGGGCTGCTGGCGGGCTCAGTGTTCCAGGACCCCAAGGCCCAGGCTGCCCAGGCCGTGCAAGCGGCGGTGCGGATGATCAAGGGCGAGCAAGTTGACGCACAGGTGTGGGTGCCTTTCGAGCTGATCACGCCTGAGCAGGTGGGGGTGTTTGAGCAGCGCTACAAATAACGCAGGTTTGTAGGAGCGAGCTTGCTCGCGAAGAACGCCCAGACGCCGCGCTCATCCAGGAAACACGCGTTATCGTTGACGTTTTTCGCGAGCTTGCTCGCTCCTACCTGGTTATCGTATCAATCCAGGTCACGTGCATCATGCCGCTCGGGCAACTGATCATCGCCCGACACCCGGTTCACCCGCCGTCCACGCTGCACCGCCGGCCGTGCGTCAATCGCATCCGCCCAGCGCTGCACATGTTTGTATTCATGCACCGACAAAAACTCCGCCGCGCCATACAAACGGCCTTTGACCAACCCACCGTACCAAGGCCATATCGCGATGTCGGCAATGGTGTATTCATCCCCGGCGATGTATTGGCTGACCGCCAGGCGCTTATCCAGCACATCCAGTTGGCGCTTGGTCTCCATGGCGAAGCGGTTGATCGGGTATTCCATCTTGCTTGGCGCATAGGCATAGAAATGCCCAAAGCCGCCCCCCAGGTAAGGCGCGCTGCCCATCTGCCAGAACAACCACGACAGGCATTCAGCCCGTGCCGCGGGCTCCGTGGGCAGGAACGCACCAAACTTCTCGGCCAGGTACTGCAAAATCGCGCCTGATTCGAACACGCGAATCGGCGTGGCGCCGCTGTGGTCCATCAGCGCAGGAATCTTCGAGTTCGGGTTCACCGCCACAAAGCCACTGCCGAACTGGTCGCCGTCGCCGATCTTGATCAGCCAGGCATCGTATTCGGCGCCGGTGTGCCCCAGGGCCAGCAGCTCTTCCAGCAGGATCGTGACCTTCTGCCCATTGGGCGTGGCCAGGGAGTATAACTGCAGCGGGTGCTTGCCCACCGGCAGCGGCTTTTCGTGGGTGGCGCCGGCGATGGGCCGGTTGATACTGGCGAAGGTGCCGCCGCTTTCGGTGTCCCAGGTCCAGACTTTGGCAGGTACGTACTCGGTCATAATCAATGCTCCAGAGGCGCTTGTGATCCACTAAGCGTTCCAGACTAAACCAAAGGTTGATGACTCGTCACACCTATCAGCATGGAAGATCCGGCATGAACGAGCGACTCGACGACCTCCTCGCCGACCACTTGCACGTACTGTTCTGCGGCATCAACCCTGGCAAGGGCTCGGCAGCCCTCGGCCTGCATTTTGCCAATCGCAGCAATCGTTTCTGGCGCACCGTGCATCTGGCCGGTTTCACGCCCCATGAAATTCCCCCGCAAGACGGCGCCACCTTGCTGCACTACGGTTGCGGATTAACCACCTTGGTGGCGCGCCCCACGGCCAGTGCAGGCGAGTTGGCACGGCATGAACTCCAGGACGCGGCTGCGGCGTTCGAACAGAAAATCCGCCGCCATGCCCCGCGTTTCGTCGCGTTCCTCGGCAAGCCCGGCTATAGCGCACTGACCGGCCAGCGCGAGGTCGCCTGGGGTTTGCAAGCGCAGCCACTGGGCGGGGCCTCGGTCTGGGTGCTGCCCAACCCCAGCGGGCGCAACCTGGCGTTCAGCCTCGATCAATTGGTGCAGGCGTATCGGCTGCTGCACAACGCCGTTGCGCACACCCGGCCCGTGCCCGTAATCTCTTGAGCCCAACACCCTGTAAGCAATGGAGGCTGCATGAAACTGGTCGGAATGCTGGACTCGCCCTACGTACGCCGCGTGGCTGTTTCCCTGGAGTTATACGGGGTGGACTTTGTGCATGAACCGCTTTCGGTGTTCAGCACTTACGCTGAATTTGCCCAGATCAACCCGGTAGTCAAGGCCCCGACCCTGGTGCTGGACGATGGCACGGTGCTGATGGATTCGAGCCTGATCCTCGATTACCTGGAAGCGCTGGCGCCGGCTGACAAGAAGCTGCTGCCCCAACAACCGGCGGCACGCGCCCGCGACCTGCAACTGCTTGGGCTCGCGCTGGCGGCCTGTGAAAAAAGCGTGCAGATCGTCTATGAACACAACCTTCGCCCCGCTGAAAAATTGCATGCGCCGTGGCTTGAGCGCGTTACCGGGCAACTGCTGGCGGCTTATGCGTTGCTGGACAAGCAGCTGGCAGGCAATGAAGCGCTGACCCAGGCGTCGATTACCGCAGCGGTCGCCTGGTCGTTCAGCCAGTTCACCGTGGCCTCGGTGGTAAAGGCCGATGCGTTCCCCAACCTCAAGCGCCATGCTGAACGCCTGGAGCAGCACCCGGCGTTCAAGCGTTACCCCATCGAATGAACTCGCGCTAATGTGTAGGAGCGAGCTTGCTCGCGAAAAACTCATAGACGCCGCGTTTACTCAGGCTACACGCGTTATCGTTGACGTTTTTCGCGAGCAAGCTCGCTCCTACATAGGGCCCTGTTCGCGTCGCTACACCCATCCGCCGTCAACGATAAAGTTCTGCGCCGAGCACATCGCCGAGGCATCCGAGGCCAAAAACAGCGCCATGTTGGCGATGTGTTCCGGCATCACGCTGCCGGGCAGGCACTGGCTGCGGGCGATGAGGTCCTTGGCGGCGTCGTCGACCCACATGGCCAGTTGTTTTTCGGTCATCACCCAACCCGGTACCAAGGTGTTGACGCGGATATGGTTGGGCCCCAGTTCCCGCGCCAGGGCTCGGGTCATGCCGTGGGCGGCAGCCTTGCTGGCGGCGTATACGGGGTAGCCGGCCGAGGCCATCATCCAGCCCACCGAGCCCAGGTTGATGATCGAGCCGCCGCCGGCCTCTTTCATCATCGGCACCACCGCCTTGGCGGCAAAGAAGGCATGTTTGAGGTTGACCGCAATCAGCTGGTCGAACAGGTGCGAGTCGATTTCTTCCAGGCTGTGGCGCACATCGTTCGCTGCATTGTTGACCAGTACCGTAATCGGCCCCAGGGAATGCTCGAAGCGCCCGATCGCCGCGCGGTAGCCGATCTCGTCGGTGATATCGCAGCACTCGAACTCGACGCTATGTCCTTTAGAGGTCAATAAAGCGGCCAAGCGTTCACCCTGGCTCTGTGCACGGTCCACGAACGCCACCTTCGCGCCCTGCGCGGCGAAGGCACGCACCATGAACTCGCCAATCCCCGAAGCCCCGCCGGAAACCAGCACGGTTTTGTCCTTGAGGTCGGGATAAATCGCTTGCTGGGTAGTCATAACAATCAGTGCTCCGCTTAATTAGTCTTATTTTATTTTGCAAGAACGGCGTTAAAGGCTATAAATCTGCTGTCATATCGACAAAATATCTCAAATTAGTAGAACTATTCCAGCAAAACAACAAAAGGAAGTTCGACCATGAAGCACCCTCGATACCTGCTGTCCGGCCTCGCGCTGTCCATGCTGATCGCCAGCGGCGGCGCGCACGCTGCCGGCCTTAGCAGCGAACACAAACCCTTCGGTAAAACCAATGACGGCACCGCCGTCGAACAGTACGTGTTGCGCAACAGCCATGGCATGCAAGCCACGGTGATCACCTACGGCGGTGTGCTGCAGTCGCTCAAAGTGCCGGACAAACACGGCAAGCTCGACGACGTGGTACTGGGCTTCGATGACGTGCAAGGCTATCAAGGCGGTACCGCGTTTTTCGGTGCCACCATCGGCCGCTTCGGCAACCGCCTGGCCGGCGGCGCCTTCGAACTCGATGGCAAACGCTATCAGGTACCGCTCAACGACGGCCCCAACTCATTGCATGGCGGCGCCCAGGGCTTCGACAAGCAGGTGTGGCAAGCCAAATCGGTCAAGGACAAAGACTCGGTGGGCGTCACCCTCACCTACCTGTCCAAAGATGGGGAAATGGGCTTTCCGGGCAACTTGAAGACCGAGGTCACCTACCGCCTCAACGACAACAACGAACTGCACATCGACTACACCGCCACCACCGACAAACCCACGGTGCTCAACCTCACCAACCACAGCTACTTCAACCTGGCCGGTGCGGGCAACGGCGATATTCTCAAGCAGGTCGCCACCTTGCACGCCAGCCACTACACACCGGTGAATGCCACCTTGATTCCCACCGGTGAATTGGCGCCGGTCAAGGGCACGCCCATGGACTTCCTGAAGCCCACACCCATCGGCCAGCACATCAAGGCAGACCATCCGCAGCTCAAATTCGCCGAGCCCAAGCAAGGTGGCTTCGACTTCAACTGGGCGCTGGATACCAAAGGGGACGTCAAGCAACTGGCCGCCGAAGTGCATGATCCTGAGTCGGGCCGACGCTTGCAGCTCTACACCACAGAGCCCGGCGTACAGTTTTATACCAGCAACTTCCTGGACGGTTCGGTGAAGGGCAAAGGCGGCAAGACCTATCAGCATTGGAGTGGATTTACCTTGGAGACCCAGCACTTTCCCGATGCGCCTAACCAGCCGAGCTTTGCCTCAACGCGTTTGAATCCAGGGCAGACTTACACCCAGAGCACCCTCTTCAAGTTCAGCGCTGATTAAAACTGTAGGAGCGAGCTTGCTCGCGAAAAACTCACAGGCACCGCGATTGTTCAGGAAACACGCGTTACCGTTGACGTTTTTCGCGAGCAAGCTCGCTCCTACATTGATCTGATGGCCTGGGTTCAGCGTTGTTTCATGCGGTCGATGACCACGGCCAACAGCAGGATTGAGCCGCGGATCACGTACTGATAGAAAGTGTCGATGTTCTTGAGGTTCATCGCATTCTCGATGATTGCCAGAATCAACACCCCGGCGATCACATGGCGGATCATGCCGATGCCGCCGCTCAGCGACACCCCACCCAGCACGCAGGCCGAGATCACCGTGAGCTCGAAGCCCTGGCCGATCATCGGCTGGCCGGAGGTCATGCGTGAAGCCAGGATGACTCCCGCCAGCGCGCCAATCAGGCCGTGCACGGCAAAGATCAGGATCTTGGTGCGATCAACGTTCACGCCGGCCAGCAACGCCGCTTCCGGGTTACCGCCGATGGCCATGGTGTTGCGCCCGTAGGTGGTGTAGTTGAGCAGCCAGCCGAAGAACAGGAAGCAGACAATGGTGATCAGAATCGGCACCGGCACGCCGAACAATTGGCCGTTACCGAAGATGAAGAATTGCTCCTGGGACACGCCCACTGCCTTGCCGTCAGCAAAGATATAAGCCAGGCCGCGCACGATCTGCATGGTTGCCAGCGTAGTGATCAAGGCGTTGACCCGCAGCTTGGCGATCACGATGCCATTGATCAGCCCCACCATCAGGCCCATCAGCAGCGCTGCGCCAATGCCCAGCATCACACTGTCGGTATCGCGCATCACAATCGCCGCCACCACCCCGGCGCAGGCGATCACCGAGCCTACCGACAGGTCGAAGTGCCCCGAGGCCAGGCAGAACAGCATGGTGCACGCGGCAATACCGACGGTGGAAATCGCCAGGCCCAGGCCGCGCATGTTCAGCGGCGAGAGGAAGTTATCGATCAGCAGCGCGCACAGTACGAAGATGCCCACCGCCGCCAAGAGCATCGCCCAGTTATCGAGCAGTGCGCGCATATCGAGGGGTTTGCGTGCCGAGGGCAACGCGTTGTTTTGAATGGTCATGGTCGTCTCTCAGTTCGCCAGGCCGCGTGGCAAGGCCAGCTGCAGCAGGTTGGATTCAGTCGCGTGCTCGCGCAGTTGTTCGCCGCGCAGGGCGCCTTCGCACAGCACCAGGATGCGGTCGGAGATGCCCATCACCTCCATCAGGTCGCTGGACACCACGATTACCGCAATGCCGCTGGCCGCCAGGTTATGGATGATCTGGTAGATCTCCGACTTGGCGCCGATGTCGATACCGCGAGTGGGTTCGTCGAGCAGCAACACCTTCATCGGCATCGACAACCAGCGGCCAAGGATGGCTTTCTGTTGGTTGCCGCCGGACAGGTACATGATCTTCTGCGCTGCGTTCGGCGTTTTGACCCGCATCGCCTGGATCTGCCGGTCGGCGTTACCTTTCTCCCAGCCTTCGCGCAACAGCCAGCCAAAGGTGGAATGGGCGCCACGGGCGCTGATGTTGATGTTTTCAGCGACGCTGCCCAGCGGGATGATGCCCTCTTTCTTGCGGTCCTCCGGACACAGCAATACCCCGGCGGCAATGGCGTCGCGGGGTGAGCGCAGTTGCAGCGCTTGCCCGCACAGTTCCAGGCTGCCGGCACTGGCGCGCTCTAACCCACTGAGCAGGCGAAACAGCTCGGTACGCCCCGCGCCCACTAGCCCGAACAGGCCCAGGATCTCGCCCTTGCGCACCTGGAAACTGATTGGTTCACGCAGGCCGGGACCGAGCAAGCCGTCCACCTTGAGCGCCACTTCGCCCAGCTCGCGCGGGCGGTAATCGTAGATATCCTGGATATCGCGACCGACCATGCAAGTCACCAACTGGTCATGGGTCAGTGTGCTCATGTCCTCGAAGGTGCGCACGTAGCGGCCGTCCTTGAACACCGTCACCGCATCGCAAATACGGAACACCTCCTCCATGCGATGGGACACGTAGAGCACCACTTTGCCCTCATCGCGTAGGCGCGCGATGATCGCCATCAAGCGGTCGATTTCCCGCGCCGATAAACTGCTGGTGGGTTCATCAAAGGCGATCACGTTGGCGCCGCGGGACAGCGCTTTGGCGATTTCCACCAATTGGCGCTGGCCCAGGGACAGGCGCCCGAGCTTCTCGTCGGGGTCGATTTCATCGGCCAGGCCCTTGAGGCAGGTCAGGGCCTGCTTGCGCAGCAGGCCTCGGTTGACCACGCCAAAGCGCGTGGGCAAATGCCCGAGAAAGAGGTTCTCGGCCACGCTCATTTCCGGCACCAGGTGCAGCTCTTGGTGAATCACCGCCACACCGCTGGCGATGCTGTCGGCGGCGCATTTGAACGCCATGGTTTGCGCGCCGATTTGCACGGTGCCGGTGGATGGAATGTAGGCGCCGCCGAGGATTTTCAGCAGGGTCGACTTGCCTGCGCCGTTCTCGCCCATCAGCGCGTGCACCGAATGCGGCCGCGCTTCAAAGCTGATCTGCGCCAGGGCTTTCACACCGGGAAACTCCTTGCCGATGCCATTGAAACGCAGGGCCGCGCCGCTCATTTCCACAGGCCGATCTTGGTCAGTTCTTCCTGGAAATTGGCGCGGGTGATCAAGGTCACCTCGTCCATGGCGGTGTATTTGGCCGGTTCCTTGCCAGTGGTGACCCATTCATACATCGCCAGCGCGGTGTTATAGCCTTCGATATGCGGGCTGGGCAGCATGGAGCCGAAGAAACCGCTGTCGGCTTTCTTCAATTCGCCGATGGCGTCGGTGCCATTGATGCCGATGCCGATCACGTTGGCGGCCTTGAAGCCGGCGCTCTCAGTGGCGCGCACGCCACCGAGCACGGTGTTGTCGTTCATGCCGCCGATGATCAGGTTCTTCGCCCCGCTCGGCAGCTTGACCAGCGCCGAGTTGGTGGCGTCCATGCTGCCGGGCACATCGAGGGTTTTCAGCGCAGCGGTGAGGATGTGATCCTTCGGAATACCGGCCTCCTCCAGGGATTTGATCGAGCCGTCGGTGCGCTTCTTGCCGGTGTCGAGCTCGTTGAAAGTATTGATCACCGCGTAGGTGTCCTTCCAGTCCCAACCGCGTTTTTTCGCTTCGGCGGCCATGGCAGCGCCCTGCTTCTGGCCCACCTCAAATGCGGCCATGCCCAAGTACGGCACCTCTTCCATAAAGTTGCCTTTGGCATCGACAAATCGGTCATCCACGGCCATCACTTTCAAATCGTTGACCTTGGCCTTGGCGACGATGGCCGGGCCCAGGGACACGTCTGGCGGGCAGATCACAAAGCCTTTCGCGCCGTTGGCGGCCAGGCTGTCGATAGCCGACAAGGTCTTTTCACCATCGGGCACGGCGATTTTGATCACGGTAAAACCATGCTCTTTGCCGGCCTTTTCCGCGAATGCCCACTCCGTTTGAAACCAGGGTTCCTCAGCCTGTTTGACCAGGAAACCGATCTTCACTTCTTCAGCCGATACCCAGCCGCTGAACGCCATCGCCAGTGCCACGGCACCGAGTGTTTGCTTGAACATGGACCACCTCCTTCTTGTTATTGAAAAACGCTTTAGTCGTGGTACATCACAGACCGCCCGCCATCGATCATCAGGCAAGTGGCATTGATAAAGGGCGCCTCGTCGGTCGCCAGGAACAGAGCCGTCATGGCCACTTCGATGGGCTGGCCAATGCGTTTGGGCGGGTGCAGGTCGAACGCGCGCTGGCGTTCGGCGTGGGGGTCTGGGAAACCGTTCCAGTAATCGACGTTGAGCTGGGTTTCGATATAGCCGGGGGCGATGGCATTCACGCGGATGCCCTTGGGCGCGTACTCGATGCCCAAGGCACGGGTGAGGCCGAGCAGGCCGTGCTTGGCGACAGGGTAAGGAAAACAACCGGGAATGATGTGGCTGGAATGGGTGGACGCGATATTGATGATGTTGCCGATGCCCTGCTCGATCATGTGCGGCAACACCGAACGGCAGCCGTACCAGGCGCCGTCGAGGTCGATGGCGAAACAGCGGCGCCAGTCCTCGTCGCTCATCTCCAGCGGGTCACGGAACACATTGACCCCGGCACAGTTGACCAGCACATCCACGCGGCCAAAGCGCTCGATGGCCAGGTTGACCAGTGCCTGCCATTGTTCCTTGGAAGTGATATCAACCGGTTGGGCGTAAATCTGCGCGCCGCGTTCGCGCCAATGGGCGGCGACCTTCTCGACTTTGTCGCCCTGGATATCAGCAATGATCAACCGCGCCTGCTGAGCCTGGAAACAGGCAACGATAGCTTCGCCAATGCCTTGGGCGGCGCCGGTGATGATCACCACCTTGTTCTTCAGCCGCTCGCCGTAAGTGGGCTCGGGCACGGCGGGTAGGGACAACGGATGTGCCTGCATCGCTTCACCTTTTTATTTTTTGTAGTGAGTGCTGATGCTGGCGACTATAAACCCATCGCCTGAAATATCTCAATATATAAATTATCGTCCCATATAATGAGCAAATCAAAAAATGTGGGAGCGGGCTTGCTCGCGAATGCGGTGTGTCAGTTAAAGCATGTGCTGACTGATACACCGTATTCGCGAGCAAGCTCGCTCCCACATTGGATCTTTAGGGACTTTACGAAAGAAGCTTCAGCCCAGGGCGAAGTCGCGCAAGGCATCGCCTTCCATGCGATAACGCACCCATTCTTCCTGAGGCTGGGCGCCGATGGATTTGTAGAAGGCAATCGCGGGCTCGTTCCAGTCCAGCACGCTCCACTCAAAGCGCCCGCAACCGTTGTCGCAGGCGATCTTGGCCAGGTGACGCAGCAACTTCTTGCCGGCGCCACCGCCGCGTTGTTCCGGGTTGATATACAGGTCTTCCAGGTAAAGGCAGTTACTACCCAGCCACGTGGAGTAGCTGAAAAAGAACACCGCAAAACCAATCGGCAATCCATCGCGCAAGCAGATCAGGCCATGGGCCGTGGCACCTTCGCTGAACAGGCTGCGTTCGATGTCCACCACGCTGGCGATCACTTCATGCCGGGCTTTCTCGTACTCGGCCAGCTCAGTGATGAAGGTCAGGATTTGCGCAGCATCGCTGGGCACGGCGGGGCGAATCTCGATGGTCATGGGCGAGCCTTGGGCAAATTCAAAGGCCACATACTAAGGCGATTTGATGGCCGTTTGCAGTGCAATTGATGCCGACGAGCGCGTTTCACTCCGGTGCGGGGTGATGCAAGCATCGGCAACCACAGAACAAAGCCTGCGCACGCCCATGGTAAACAATGGGCATAAATCCAACGATCAGAGACCTGCTCATGCACGCCACGCCACCAGTGGGCACCAAGACATTCGCGCTGTTCTGCCTAGCCAGCTTCCTGCTGTCACTGTCTTACGGTTCGACCTTTTTGTTGTCACTGCTGATCCATGCCCGTGGCGGTAATGAACACGACGCGGGCAGTGTCATTGCCACGGCGATGCTCAGCAATTTTGTGGCGGGGGGGTGTTTTGGGTGGCGCGGCTATG
>NZ_WKCD01000063.1:0-24191 GCF_021606625.1 Pseudomonas sp. PA-4-8C | reverse complement strand
CTAGTGAAGTGTCTGGTCCGATGCACCGAGTCGCCCCTTTCGCAGGCAAGCCAGCTCCCACATTTGACAGGGTTCACACCTGAACAATGTGGGAGCTGGCTTGCCTGCGAAGGCCGCACCGCGGTGCTAAGCGAACATCACACCATCTCGTTGCGAATCCACTCCACTACCGACGTGCGCTTAGGTGCCCACCCCAACAATTCACGGGCCTGCTTGCCACGCACTCGGCTATTGGAGCCCAACCCGTAGTTGGCCATTTCATAGCCCCACTCGGCCTCAGCCTCGGCCAATGGCCAATCCTGTGGCTTGCCCAGGTTTAGGGCTTGGGCAATCGCCGTGGTCATGTCGATGAACGCCGCTTCGCTGCTTTCCACAAAATAGAAAGTGCCCGGTACGTTCTTGGTCAACGCCAGCAGATACAAGGCCACCACGTCTTCAATATGCACGTTGGACCAAATGTTCTGCCCAGGGCCCACATGGCGCACCACCCCGCTTTTGCGTGCCTGCTTGAGCAAGCGCGGCAATTGCACGCTGTCACGCTTCACGCCCAGGCTGTGGCCGTAGATCAGGGTGTTGCAGATCACCGCCGAATTCACGCCGTCGTTGGCGGCCGCGAGAATCAGGTTGTCGATGGCCACACGGGCGGCCTTGTCGGCGGTCGGCTCAGGCAGGTTGTCTTCGAAGTAGATAGTTTCACTGGCCTTGCCGCCCGACGCATCGCCCACGATGCTCGAACCGCTGGTGTGCAGGAACGGCTTGTTAGAGCCTTTCAAGGCTGCCAACAAGACTTCCACGGCGGCGCGGTGATCGCTGCTGGCGGCATTGATTACCGCATCGGCTTTGTGCGCCTGCTCGGTCAATACGACGGCGTCATCGAGGGTGCCCATCACGGGCGTGATGCCCAGGGCGGTCATTTCGGTGGCTTGTTCAGCGCTGCGCACCAGGCCGGTGACGTGATGGCCGGCCTTGACCAGGCCGGTAGCGATGGAACCGCCGATAAACCCTGCGGCGCCGGTAACGAATACATTCATGGAGGTTGCTCCTGACTGGGTAAGTAATGCGCCCAGTATCCAACCCACACCGCTGTCGAATAAGCCCGTGCGGCCCAATTCACTCTTGCGCTCAGATCACGAATCAGCTCGCATACCGCGCCAGCTTGGCCTGAATAAAGTCCAGAAAGCACTGGATGCGCAACGCCAATTGCGAGTTGCGGTAGAACACCGCGTGGATCGGCTGGCGATAGCCACTGTTGAACGACTCCAGCAACGGCACCAGGCGCCCGGCTTCAAGGTCGTGCACCGTCATGAAGTTCGACAGGCAAGCAATGCCCTGCCCTTCCAGCGCCAACTGCCGCAAGGTTTCACCACTGGACGCGCTGACGCCGGGCTGGATCAGCCAGCGGTCACCTTCGCCATGGCGCAGCGGCCAGTGGTTGAGGGTTTCGGTGTGGGTGAAGCCCAGCAAGGTGTGATCAGCCAACTCGGCAACGGTCGTCGGCGTGCCAAACTGCTTGAGGTAGCCGGGGCTGGCCAGGATATGCAGCGGCGTGCTGCCCAAAAAGCGCGCATGCAGGGTCGAGTCGGCCAGGGCGCCGATGCGAATGGCGATGTCGGTGCTTTGCTCCAGCAGGTCGATGATCAAATCATCGCTGTTGAGCTCCAGCTGGATATCCGGGTAGAGGCTGCGAAACTCGGCGATGTACGGCACGATCCCATGCAGCATGAACGGCACGGCGGCGTTGATACGCAGGCGCCCGGCCGGTTTTTTCTGGCGCGAGGACAGGCGCTCTTCCAGCTCGTCCATCTGCGCCAGGATCACCTTGGCCTGTTCGAAGAAGTACTTGCCCTCTTCGGTCAGGTCCATGCGCCGCGTGGTGCGGTTGATCAAGGTGGTGTCGAGCTTGGCTTCCAGGCGCGACAACGTGCGGCTGACCGCCGATGGCGTTTGCCCGACTTTTTCGGCGGCGGCGGAAATCGAGCCGCACTCGATCACGCTGACAAAAATCTGTAGCTCATCAGATCGGGCTTTCACGGGCAGTCCTTCATTAAACGGCTGACAAATGCCCGGTCATTATTAACCAGCCAGCAACAAATGGCCTCCCAACAACGCCATGCCGGTGAAAAATCCACGTTTGAACCACAAGGCACTGATGCGCCGACGCACCACTTGGCCCAGCCACATCCCTAGCAAGGCCGGCAACAGCGCCAACACCGATGCACCGACTTCAGCACCGCCCAACGCACCACGCCAAGCCAGCCCGGCGGCCAGCGCCAGTGTCGACACGGTGAATGACAGCCCCAGCGCCTGCACCAACTGATCACGGCTCAAGCCCAGGGCTTGCAGATACGGTACCGCAGGGATCACGAAGACACCGGTGGCCGAGGTGATGATGCCGGTGACCACACCGCACAAAGGCCCCAGCCAGCGCTCGGTGCGGGGTGCGACCCTGAAGGTCGGCAGGAATAACCCGCTCAAGGCATACACCAGTAACGCCGCGCCCAAGGCGCGTACCACCCAAGGCCCGCTGCCCATGCCCAGCCACAAGGTGCCCAGCCCGGTGCCGAGAAAAATCAGCAACAGCATCGGCCACAGGCGTTTGAGCAAGGCACCCAAGTGGCCGCCACAGGTGAGTTGCCAGAGGTTGGTCACCGTCGAAGGAATGATCAGCAATGCCGCAGCCTGCGCGGGCAACATAGCCAGGCCAAGCATGCCCATGGCCACGGTGGGCAGGCCCAGGCCGATGACGCCCTTGACCGTACCGGCCAGCAGGAAGGTAGTGATGACCAACGCGGTCAGGGCGGGGCCGAGGTTTTGGTAGAACGCGAGGAAGGTATTCATGGCTGCATTCTGGTGCTTTTCGATAGCTTGTGAAATTCGCCATATACTGAGGCAGCCTCTTGTTTTGTGTGAGGCTTGCCTGCGATGAGGCCCGCCCAGTCACCGGAAACCTGCAGCCATGCACTTTGACCTGATCGACCTGCGCCTCTACCTGCACATCCTGGACACCGGCAATATCACCGCCGGCGCGGCCCGCAGCCACCTGTCCCTGGCTGCCGCCAGTGCACGCATCCGGGCAATGGAATCTTCACTGGGTATTGCGTTTCTCGAGCGCGGCCGCCGTGGCGTCACCCCGACACCTGCGGGCAAAGCCCTGGCCCGGCATGCTCGCCTGCTGTTGCAACAGGCCGACCACCTGCAACAGGACTTGGCCGAATACGCCAATGGCGTCAAAGGCCAGGTACGCCTGCTGTGCAACACCACCGCCCTCAGCGAATACCTGCCGGAACTGCTCGCGCAGTTTTTGCGCGAACACCCCAACCTCGATATCGACCTGCAAGAGCTGCCCAGCCTGCGCATCACCCACGCGTTGCGCCAGGGCACGGCCGACCTGGGGATTATTTCCGATGCAGTGGACACCCACGGCTTGCAGACCCTGGCGTTTCGCGACGACCCGCTGGTGCTGATCATGCCCCTGGACCACCCGTTGACCAGCGCGAGTTTTATCGACAGCTTGCAATACGACTACGTGGGCCTGGGGGCCAACAGCGCGTTGGCGGTATACCTGGAAGAACAGGCATTGCATGCAGGCTTTCGCTTGCAGACGCGCATTCGCGCCGACGGTTTTGATGGGTTGATTCGCATGGTCGCCGGCGGCGCGGGCCTGGGCATCGTGCCTCAGGCCGCCTTGGACCGCTGGCCGTCAGAACGCCGTTTCAAGGCCCACCTCCTGCAAGAGGAGTGGGCCTGCCGCACGTTGCTGTTATGCGCACGCTCGTTCGAGCACCTGCCGAGTTATGCCAGGGCTTTGTTCGAGGCCTTGGCCCTGCCCTTGCGGAAGAACCCGTAATACACAGCCGACAGAATCAGCAGGAACGGCACGCCAAACACCAGTGTCATCTTGAAGGCGTCGGTGAAATAGGTGGTGATCATCACCGCCCCCATCAGCACCAACCCCAGCAACGTGCTGTAGGGAAACAGGCGCAACTGGAACGACAACTTCGCCCCGCCATGACGCTTGCGATAGCGGCGGAAAAACAGGTGCGTGAGGAAGATCATGAACCAGGTGAAGATCGCGCCAAACATCGAAATCGCCATCATCAGGGTGAACGAGCTTTCCGGGTACAACACGTTGAGCAACGTCGCCAGGGCAATGCCCGAGCTGGACAGCAGCAATGCGTTGAGCGGGATGCCGTTCTTGCTCAGCGCGCCCATGGACTTGGGCGCAAAACCAGCGCGCGACAGGCTGAACATCATGCGCGTGGTGATGTAGAGCTGGCTGTTCATGGCCGACAGCGCCGCGATCAGGATCACGAAATTCATCACTCCAGTGGCGCCGGGAATGCCGATGGTCTGCATCACCGTGACAAACGGGCTCTGGGCCTGGCCGGCCTGGTTCCAGGGCACGATCGCGAGCATCAGCGCCAGGGTCAGCAGGTAGAACACCACCAACCGCACGATGGTAGCGCGAAAGGCTTTCTTCACTGCCTGCTCCGGGTCGGCGGCTTCACCGGCGGCCACGGCGATCATCTCGACGCTGAGGTAGCTGAAGATCGACACGATCACCGCGATCCACATGCCACTCAAGCCATGGGGGAAAAAGCCGTCGTGGGCCGTGTAGTTCTGCACGCCGTAGTCAGGGTTGCCAGAGCCGAACACCACATACACTGCCAGGATGATGAAACCGACAATGGCGCTGATCTTGATCGTCGAGAACCAGTATTCGAAGTTGCCGAAGGTCTTCACGCTGATCGCATTGAGCACAATCAGCACACTGGAGAACGACACGATCCACACCCACTCCGGCACGTTGGCGAACCAGTACTTCATGTACATCGCCACCGCCGTCACCTCGGCGCCCACCGCCAGCACAATCGCCGCCCAATAGGCATACCGCACCAGGAACCCAGCCAATGGACTGATGTAGAACTCGGCATACGCGCCAAAGGAGCCTGAGGTGGAGTGGGCCACCGTCATCTCCGCCAGGCAGCCCATCAGCAGCAAGGTGATCAACGCGCCGATGGCGTAGCTCACCAGCACGCTCGGCCCGGCATAGCCGATGGCGTAGGCACTGCCCATGAACAGCCCGGTACCGATGGCGCCACCGATGGCGATCATGCTCATCTGGCCGGAAGTGAGCTGGCGCCTCAGGCCCAGTTCACGGTGGGTAATCTCTGCAAAGCCGTTGTCTGGCGTGGTCACTGGTGTGCCCCTTTATTATTGTGATGATGGCTGACGCTGAACCTGTGGGAGCTGGCTTGCCTGCGATAACGGTAGTGAATGCACCGACGCTATCGCAGGCAAGCCAGCTCCCACATTTGGTCTGTATTGCTCTTAAGTGACGCTGTTGCGCACTTTGAATTGCGCCTGGTCCCACGTGCGCTTGTCGAGTATTTCTCCGAGGATTTCCACGGCGTCCCACACCTCGGTGAAGCTTGTGTACAAAGGCGTGAAGCCAAAACGCATGATCCGCGGTTCACGGTAATCGCCGATCACGCCTCGGGCGATCAAGGCCTGGATCACGGCGTAACCTTCAGGGTGTTCAAAGCTGACGTGGCTGCCGCGCCGGGCGTGCTCAAGCGGGGTGATCAGCTCCAGGCCATGGGCGGCACAGCGGCTTTCGACCAAGGCAATGAACAGGTCAGTCAAGGCCAGGGATTTAGTCCGCAGGCGGGCCATATCGGTCTGGGCAAAAATCTCCAGGCCACATTCCACCATGGCCAGCGAGGTAATCGGCTGCGTACCGCACAGGTAGCGAGCGATGCCGGCGCTGGGGGCGTAGGTGGACTCCATGGCGAACTGCCGGGTATGCCCGAACCACCCGGACAACGGCTGGCGCACCACATCCACCAACGCCGGGTTGACCCACACAAACGCCTGGGAGCCCGGGCCGCCGTTGAGGTATTTGTAGGTGCAGCCAATCGCATAATCCGCATTGGCCTGGTGCAGGTCGACAGGCACCGCGCCCGCCGAATGCGCCAGGTCCCAGATGCTCAGCGCGCCGCACTCGTGGCTCAGTGCGGTCAGCGCCGCCATGTCGTACATGTAGCCGGTCTTGTAGTTGACGTGGGTGAGCATCACCACCGCCACGTCTGCATCGATGGCCTGGGGCAGTTCGGCCGGGCTGTTCACCAGGCGCAGGGAATAGCCTTGTTGCAGCAGTTCGGCCAAGCCTTCGGCGATGTACAAATCGGTGGGAAAGTTGCTCGCTTCACTGACGATGACCTTACGCGCCGGCGTACGTTGGCGCTGCACACTCAAGGCGGCGCTGAGCACTTTGAACAGGTTGATGGAGGTGGTATCGGTGATCACCACCTCGCCGTCACGCGCACCGATCAATGGCGCCAGGCGATTGCCCAGGCGCTGGGACAAATCCGCCCAGCCGGCGCTGTTCCAGCTGCGAATCAGGCCATTGCCCCACTCTTCGGCGATCACCTGTTGTGCCCGCTCCAGCGCCGCCACCGGGCGCGCGCCGAGGGAGTTGCCATCGAGGTAGATCACCCCCTCGGGCAAGGCGAATTGGGCGCGCAGGGAGGCCAACGGGTCCTGGGCGTCGAGGGCTTGGCAATGGCTTCGAGTGGTCATGGGTCGTCCTGGTTTTTATAGGTGAGGATGCGTCAAATAATGAACGAACTTTTAGAGAATTTTCGTGCAAAGTGGTGGGTAAAGGGCTATTTAAGCTGTAGGAAATTCGAATTTAACCTCCAAATACGCGGATATCTTCCAAGCATGATTCTCGACGCCACCGACCTGCGCCTCCTGCATTTCCTGCAACAGGATGGCCGCATCAGCAACCAGGAATTGGCGGAAAAAGTCGCGCTGTCGCCGTCCGCATGCCTGCGCCGTTTGCGCCTGCTGGAGAGCGAGGGAATCATCAGCGGCTACCGTGCGGTATTGAATGCCGAGCAGTTGGGGATCGAGCTGGAAGCCATCGTGCACCTGTCGTTGCGCCAGGATGTGGAGGACTGGCATGAGACGTTCATCAAGAAGGTGCAAGGCTGGCCAGAGGTGGCGAGCGCCTATGTGATCACCGGCGCCAGCAACTATGTGTTGCGGGTGCAGGCGCGCAACCTCAAGCACTTTTCGGATTTCATTGTGAACCACCTGAACCGCACGGCGGGAGTGATGGATATCCGTTCGGAGATTGTGCTGCAGAAGATCAAGGACCGGGATGAGGTGTTGGACCTGGTCCTGCGCAAATAACACAAACACCCCAAAACCAATGTGGGAGCTGGCTTGCCTGCGATAGCGGTGGTGAATGTTCCACCGCTATCGCAGGCAAGCCAGCTCCCACAGTTGACCGAGTTGATCAGTCTTCCAGAGCACGCACTCGTTGCATGCGCTGCTGCTCTATTGGCGCATCCGCCACCTGCAACTCAAAGTCAAAATCAATCTGCGCAAAGCGCCCCTGCACGCCAAACTCTCGAGCCAACTGCGGATCGTCGCTGAAGCGAATCTCGGCAATCAGTTCATCCCGGGTGGCATAGGCAAAGTCATCATGCAGGTACGGGTCATCCGACAGGTTGATCTGCGTGGTCAGGTGCCGGTGCCCAGGCGCCGAGATGAAGAAGTGGATATGCGCCGGCCGTTGCCCGTGGCGCCCCAGTTGGTCGAGCAACTGTTGCGTCGGCCCGGACGGCGGGCAGCCGTAGCCTGAAGGTACGATGCTGCGAAAACGGTAGTTGCCCTGGGCGTCGGTCTCGATGCGCCGGCGCAGGTTGAACTCAGACTGCGTCGGGTCGAACCACGAATAAGTGCCGCCCGTATTGGCCTGCCACACATCGACAATCGCCCCCGCCAATGGCTTGCCTGCGGTATCGCGCACTTGCCCGCGCATGAACAACGGCACCGCGTCGTCCTTGCCATCATCCAGCCGTGCCTCGTACTTGGACAGCGGCGCACCGGCCACATACAACGGGCCTTCAATGGTGCGCGGCGTACCACCCGACTTGCCGGCCTGCTCGTCGGCGGCGTCCATCAACAGGTCCAGGTAATGCTCCAGGCCCAAGCCGGCGGCGAGCAGGCCGGCCTCTTGGTTTTTGCCCAGTTCATTGAGGTAGTTGACCGCCTTCCAGAACTCTTCCGGGGTCACTTCCAGGTCTTCGATGATGTTCACGGTGTCGCGCAGGATCCGATAAATCAGCGCCTTGGTGCGTGGGTTGCCCGCGTCATTGAGGTTACCGCTGGCTTCTTCGAGAAACTGTTGGGCGTGGGCAGTCTGGGACAGACGGATGGACATGGTGCATTCCTCATCTTGTAGTTATAGGTGCAAGCCGTCTCAGCGGTCGTCCGCATGGATCGACGACGGATGGCGGCACAGCGCATTCACTTCGATGGCCATGTAGGGGAACAACGGCAATTGCATCAGCAGGTCGTGCAGGTCCTGCACGCTGTCGACATCGAACACGCTGTAGTTGGCGTAGTGCCCGGCGATGCGCCACAGGTGGCGCCATTTACCCTCCTCTTGCAGGCGTTGCGCCAAGGCTTTTTCCTCGGCCTTGAGGCTGGCAGCGCGCTCGGGGTGCATGTCGAGGGGCAGGTTCACGGTCATTTTTACGTGGAACAACATGGCAAGGGCCTCTTAGTGTTTGTCACGGCGAAAGAACGCCAGGCGCTCTTCATCGAGCGTCAGGCCCAGGCCCGGCGCAGTGGACACATGCAGCTGGAAATCGCGGTACACCGGTGGCTCGGCAAGAATGTCTTCGGTGAGCAACAGCGGGCCGAACAATTCAGTGCCCCACGCCAGTGTGTCCAGCGTGAGGAAGGCATGGGCCGAGGCCAGGGTGCCAATGCCACCTTCAAGCATAGTGCCGCCGTACAGGCCGATGCCGGCCGCTTCGGCAATCGCCGCCGTGCGCAATACGGCACGCGGGCCGCCGTTCTTGGCGATCTTGAGGGCGAACACCGTGGCCGCGCCTTCACGCGCCAGGTTGAAGGCGTCTTCGACACATTCGATGGACTCATCGGCCATGATCGGCGCCGGGCTCGACAGGTTGAGCCGGGCCATGCCGCCACGGTTATTGCGTGAGATCGGTTGTTCGATCAGGTCGATACCGTGCTCGCCCAGCACCTTGCACGCCCGCAGGGCCACGGCTTCATCCCAGGCCTGGTTGACGTCGACGCGTACGCTGGCGCGCTCGCCCAGGGCTTTTTTGATCGCGATCACATGGGCCAGGTCGCGGTCGACCTCGCCCGCGCCGATCTTCAATTTGAAGAGACGGTGACGGCGCAGGTCGAGCATCTTCTCGGCCTCGTTGATGTCTTGTTCGGTATTACCACTGGCCAGGGTCCAGGCCACTGGCAACGCATCACGCACACGCCCGCCAAGCAGCTCGCTGACCGGCAGCCCGAGGCGTTTGCCGAGGGCGTCGAGCAAGGCGCTTTCGATACCGGACTTGGCAAAAGTGTTGCCGCGAATACTGCGCTCCAGGCGCAACATGGCGGCATTGACGTTACTCGCGTCCTGGCCGATCAGCAGCGGTGCGAAGTGGCGGTCGATGTTGACCTTGATGCTGTCGGGGCTCTCGTTGCCGTAGCTCAGGCCGCCGATGGTGGTGGCTTCACCGATGCCATCGATGCCGTCGCTGCAACGCAGGCGAATGATGACGAGGGTCTGGTTTTGCATCGTGTGCATCGCCAGCTTGTGCGGGCGAATGGTGGGCAGATCGACGATGACAGTTTCAATCGACTCGATGGCGCAAATCGGCATGGCAATACCCGTTGGGTTCTTTATAGATTTGCGCCGATTCTGTGCCGCATTTTTTATGGCTTCCAATATAGAATTGGTCTCAAGCAATACCCTCAAGGTATAAAAGGAGTCGATATGGAACTGCGTCACCTGCGCTACTTCCAGGTGTTGGGCGAGACCCTCAACTTCACCCGTGCCGCCGAACGTCTGCACATTGCCCAGCCGCCGTTGAGCCGGCAGATCCAGCAACTGGAGGATGAACTCGGGGTGGTGTTGCTGGAACGCAGTCGGCCCTTGCGCCTGACTGAGGCCGGGCGGTTTTTCTATGAGCATGCCAATGTGTTGCTCGAACAACTGGGCAAGGTCTGCGATAACACTCGGCGCATCGGCCAAGACGAGAAAACCTGGCTGGGCATCGGCTTTGCGCCCTCGACCTTGTACGGCGTGCTGCCGGAACTGATTCGGCGCCTGCGCACTCACGAGGCCCTGGAGCTGGAGTTGGGCTTGTCGGAGATGACCACCTTGCAGCAGGTCGAAGCGCTCAAGGCTGGCCGCATTGACGTGGGCTTCGGGCGCATTCGCATCGACGACCCGGCCATCGTCCAGCGCGTACTGGTGGAGGATCGTCTGGTGGCCGTGCTGCCCAGCGGTCACCCGTTGCTGGGCGCCCCGGCCACCCTCGCCCAGTTGGCCGGCGAACCCTTTGTGCTCTACCCCGGCAACCCGCGCCCCAGTTATGCCGACCATGTGATCGCACTGTTCGACGCCCATGGCTTGAGCGTGAAGGTGGCGCAGTGGACCAACGAATTGCAGACCGCTATCGGCCTGGTGGGTGCAGGCATGGGGGTGACGCTGGTGCCGGCGTCGGTGCAGGTGCTGCATCGGGCGGATATTGGCTATACGCCGGTGGTGGAGGCGACGGCGAGCTCGCCGATCATCCTCAGCCGGCGGGTGAATGACCAGTCGCCGGGGCTGACTCATTGCCTGCAACTGGTTGAAGAGTTGATCTGAGATCCTCCAGGCACCCCATACTCCATGTGGGAGCTGGCTTGCCTGCGATGGCGGCGGATCAGTTGGCATCGTGTTGATCGGCCGGCCGCTATCGCAGGCAAGCCAGCTCCCACAGATTGTTTTTCATCCAGTTCAAGTAATGCGCAGGCGCTTGCGCTGCAATGTCTGGCTGGGCGACTCATCGAACAGCTTGCGGTACTCCGCCGAAAACCGCCCCAAATGCGTAAACCCCCAACCCAGGGCGATTTCAGAGATGGTGCGGATCGAGCCCTGCTCCAGAATTTCTTGGCGCACCGCCCCCAACCGATGCTTCTTCAAATACGCCATGGGCGACAGTGCGAAGTACTTGCGAAACGCATCGAACAGTTTGAAACGCGACACGCCCGCCGCCGCTTCCAGGTCTTCCAGGTGCAGCGCTTCACGGGCGTTGTCGTGGATAAATTGCCGCGCGCGGATCAGGTAGTGCGGCAGTTTCACCCCCAGCACGTCGCGCAGTTCTTCGGAGTAGTTATTCGGTTGGGCCAGGATCAGGCCCTTGATCAGCGAGCTTTCCAGGTCGCGAGTAAACGCCGCCTGCTCGTACAGTTCGCTGCTGCGCTCCAGTTCGGCGATGAAATAACGCGCCATGCGCCACCACGAAGCCGGTGCTCCGTCCACAGCATCCATCACCGACTCAAAGCGCAGCGGCGCATCGATGGGCCGTTGCAGCAAACCTTCCAGCGACTCGCTCATCGCCGCACGGGTGATTACCACCTGCAACTTGCGGCAGTCACCGGAAATCGCCAGCACCTGATGCTCATTGGGCGAAATGATCACGCCTTGGTCGCGGTTGGAACTGAGACGTTCACCGTTCTTGCTCAGCTCCTGCTCGCCCACCAACGGCAGGCTCAAGCTGTAGCTGCTGAAGTGCTCGGCGTCTTCGATGTCGATGGTCACGTCAGTACCGTACTCGATCACGCCCAGGGTGGTTGCGCGAGATTTGAACACGTTGGCGCTGTGGTGAAAGCGCAGGCGCTCGGGCGTTGCCGTCGCCAGGCGATGGGGCCCGCAGATGCCGGACATCCAGCTGCGCGCGCCCTCCAGGTCGAAGCGTTGAATATGAATATCGCGTGTCTGACTAGTCATCAGGGTGCACCCACGGCGGTTAGGCGTTTGCGCGCTCTGACGGCGCGTCGTTGAACCTCGACAGCAAGTTCCAGGCCACGCCAGCGCAGTGCTCACTGGGTGGATAGCAACAGTCGACTATGTGGATAAACCCCAGAGTTTTGCGACCATCGCCCGCCATCACAGTAGCGCATGCCGTCACCGGCGCGCACCTTCATGGGTATTTGCTGCCCAACTTTGCGGCCTACGTTCCCCCATTAAGCGGATAGCCCGCCACCGCATCGCAGCCGCTTAATGGCTCACCGTTTAGCCATGATCAAAAGGTGCCTCCCATGAGTGGTGCAAGAACCGTCGAGCAATGGAAATCCTTTATCGAAAGCTGCCTGGACTTTCGCCCGGCGGATGCAGTGTTCCGCATCGCCCGCGACATGTTCACCGAGCCCGAGTTGTTCGACCTGGAGATGGAGCTGATCTTCGAGAAGAACTGGATCTACGCCTGTCACGAAAGCGAACTGGCCAATAACCACGACTTCGTGACGATGCGCGCCGGCCGCCAGCCGATGATCATCACCCGTGACGGCGAAGGCCGACTCAACGCGTTGATCAACGCCTGCCAGCATCGCGGTACCACCCTCACCCGCGTGGGCAAGGGTAACCAGTCCACCTTCACCTGCCCGTTCCACGCCTGGTGCTACAAGAGCGATGGCCGACTGGTAAAGGTCAAGGCGCCGGGGGAATACCCGGAAGGTTTCGACAAGGCCACCCGCGGCCTGAAAAAAGCGCGCATCGAAAGCTATAAGGGCTTTGTGTTTATCAGCCTGGACGTGAACGGCACCAACAGCCTGGAGGACTTCCTGGGCGATGCCAAAGTGTTCTTCGACATGATGGTGGCGCAATCGGCCACCGGTGAGTTGGAAGTGCTGCCGGGCAAGTCCGCCTACACCTACGACGGCAACTGGAAGCTGCAAAACGAAAACGGCCTGGACGGTTATCACGTCAGCACCGTGCACTACAACTATGTGGCCACCGTGCAGCATCGCCAGCAGGTCAACACCGAGAACGGCGCAGGTTCCAGCACGACGTTGGACTACAGCAAGCTCGGCGCCGGCGACGCCAATACCGACGACGGCTGGTTCGCCTTCAACAACGGCCACAGCGTGCTGTTCAGCGACATGCCCAACCCCAGCGTGCGCTCCGGCTACGCCACCATCATGCCGCGCCTGGTAGAAGAACACGGCCAGCAGAAGGCCGAGTGGATGATGCACCGCCTGCGCAACCTGAATATCTACCCCAGCCTGTTTTTCCTCGACCAGATCAGCTCGCAGTTGCGCATCATCCGCCCGGTGGCCTGGAACAAGACCGAGATCATCAGCCAGTGCCTGGGGGTTAAGGGCGAGTCCGACGCCGACCGCGAAAACCGGATTCGTCAGTTCGAAGACTTCTTCAACGTTTCAGGCATGGGCACGCCCGATGACCTGGTGGAGTTTCGCGAAGCCCAGCGTGGCTTTCAGGGCCGCCTGGAACGCTGGAGCGACATCTCACGGGGCAGCCATCGCTGGGAGACCGGGCCGACGCCAAACAGCGAGGCCATCGGCATCCAACCGGCGATGACCGGTACCGAATTCACCCATGAAGGCCTGTACGTCAACCAGCATCGCAACTGGCAGCAGTTCCTGCTAAAGGGTTTGGACCAGCGAGCCCTGGCACTGCGGGAGGTGAAGTGATGAATGCGCAATTGCAGTACCAAATCGAGCAGTTCTTCTATCGCAAGTCCGAGCTGTGCGACGCCCAGGACTGGGACGCCTACGTGCAGTTGTTCGACCCGCAGAGTGAATTCCACCTGCCGCAATGGGACTCCGAACACGTCTACACCCAAGACCCCAAGCGCGAGATGTCATTGATCTACTACGCCAACCGTTCGGGCCTGGAAGACCGTGTGTTCCGCCTGCGCACCGGCAAAGCCGCCTCTGCCACGCCGATGCCGCGCACTTTGCACCTGATCAATAACGTACGCATTGCCGAACAAAGTGACGGCACCTTGGAGGTGCGCTTGAATTGGCACACGCTGTTTTATCGGCTGGCTACTTCCGAGCAGTTTTACGGGCATGCCACGTACCGCCTCAAGCCTGCGGGCGACAGCTGGTTGATCATGCGCAAGCACGCCTTGTTGCTCAACGACACCATCAACTCGGTGCTGGATTTCTATCACCTGTAACGGTGGTGCACTGCCCTGTAGGAGCGAGCTTGCTCGCGAAAAACGTAAGTACGCCGCGAGCATCCAGGATGTTCTGCGTCATCGTTGGGTTTTTCGCGAGCAAGCTCGCTCCTACAGGGGGTTCATACCTATTCACGGAGTTATGTGAATGAATCACAAAGTGGCCTTCAGCTTCGCCGATGGCAAGACCCTGTTCTTCCCGGTGGACGCCCATGAGATCCTGTTGGACGCGGCCCTGCGCAACGGCATCAAGATCCCGCTCGATTGCCGCGAAGGCGTGTGCGGCACCTGCCAGGGGCGCTGTGAGTCCGGCGAGTACACCCAGGACTATGTCGATGAGGAAGCCCTCTCCAGCCTCGACCTGCAACAACGCAAGATGCTCAGTTGCCAGACCCGGGTGAAGTCCGACGCCACCTTCTATTTCGACTTCGATTCAAGCCTGTGCAACGCCCCCGGGCCTGTGCAGGTACGCGGTACGGTGAGCGCGGTGCAGCAGGTATCGACCAGCACCGCCATTTTGCAGGTGCAACTGGACCAGTCTCTGGATTTTTTGCCGGGCCAATACGCGCGTCTGTCGGTGCCGGGCACCGATAGTTGGCGCTCCTATTCCTTCGCCAACCGGCCGGGCAGTCAATTGCAGTTTCTGGTGCGCCTGCTGCCCGATGGGGTGATGAGCAACTACCTACGTGAACGCTGCCAGGTGGGTGATGAAATGCTGATGGAGGCGCCCTTGGGTGCGTTCTATCTGCGGCATGTCACCCAACCGTTGGTACTGGTGGCGGGCGGCACCGGGTTGTCGGCGTTGTTGGGCATGCTCGATGAGCTGGCCGTCACGGGCTGCACACAACCTGTGCACCTGTACTACGGCGTGCGCGGCGCTGAGGATTTATGTGAAGCGGCGCGTATCCACGCCTACGCGGCGAAAATCCCGAACTTTCGCTACACCGAAGTGCTGAGCGACGCCTCAACCGAGTGGACGGGCAAACGCGGCTACCTCACCGAGCATTTCGAGCTGGCCGAATTGCGGGACAGATCGGCGGATATGTACGTGTGCGGCCCGCCTCCAATGGTCGAATCCATCCAACAATGGCTGGTGGATCAGGCACTTGATGGCGTCCAGCTGTATTACGAAAAGTTTACCCAGAGTAATATCTGACCCTCAGCAGTTCTGAGGGGCCGATGCGGCGTGCAATCACCCTTGAGAAAAACAAGTAGAAGGGAATGTTAATGGCGGATGACATGGTTAACCCGGTGGGCCTCAAGCGAGGCCTGAAAAACCGGCACATTCAGCTGATCGCCTTGGGAGGGGCGATTGGTACAGGCTTGTTCCTCGGCTCGGCCGGGGTGCTCAAGTCGGCGGGGCCGTCGATGATCCTGGGTTATGCGGTGGCAGGGTTTATCGCCTTCCTGATCATGCGCCAGCTCGGTGAGATGATCGTCGAAGAGCCGGTGGCCGGGTCCTTCAGCCACTTCGCACATAAATATTGGGGCGGTTACGCAGGCTTCCTGGCGGGCTGGAACTATTGGGTGCTCTACGTGCTGGTGGGCATGGCCGAGTTGACGGCCGTGGGCAAGTACATCCAGTTCTGGTGGCCGGAAATTCCAACCTGGGTCAGCGCACTGGTGTTCTTTGTTGCGGTGAACCTGATCAACACCCTGAACGTGAAGTTCTTCGGTGAAGCCGAATTCTGGTTTGCGATCATCAAGGTGGTGGCGATTGTCGGCATGATCGTGCTCGGCTGCTACCTGCTGTTCAGCGGCACCGGCGGCCCGCAAGCCTCGGTCAGCAACCTGTGGAGCCACGGTGGATTCTTCCCCAATGGCGGCATGGGGCTGTTGATGTCGATGGCTTTCATCATGTTCTCGTTCGGTGGCCTGGAGCTGGTCGGCATCACCGCCGCCGAGGCCAGCGAACCGCGCAAGGTGATCCCCAAAGCGATCAACCAGGTGGTATACCGCATCCTGATCTTCTACGTCGGTGCTCTGACTGTGCTGCTGTCGCTGTACCCGTGGGATCAACTGCTGCAAACCCTCGGCGCGTCAGGCGATGCCTACAGCGGCAGCCCGTTCGTGCAGATCTTCTCGCTGATCGGCAACGATACCGCCGCCCACATCCTCAACTTCGTGGTGCTGACCGCGGCGTTGTCGGTGTACAACAGCGGCGTGTACTGCAACAGCCGCATGCTGTTCGGCCTGGCCGAACAAGGTGATGCGCCCAAGGCGCTGATGAAGCTCAACAAACAAGGCGTGCCGCTGCGGGCCCTGGCGATTTCGGCGCTGGTGACGATGCTGTGCGTGGTGGTCAACTACGTGGCGCCGCACAGTGCGCTGGAGTTGCTGTTCGCGTTGGTGGTTGCCTCGTTGATGATCAACTGGGCGCTGATCAGCCTGACCCACATCAAGTTCCGCAAGGCCATGGGCGAGCAAGGCGTGACGCCGTCGTTCAAGACCTTCTGGTTCCCGTTCAGCAACTACCTGTGCCTGGCGTTCATGGTGATGATCATCGGCGTGATGCTGGCGATTCCAGGGATTCGCGAGTCGGTGTATGCGATGCCGGTGTGGGTGGGGATTATCTATATCGCCTACCGGTTTAGGATCAGAAACGGGAAAGTAGCTGTAACCCAGTAAACTCTGTGGGAGCCGGGCTTGCCCGCGATGGCGGCGTGTCAGCCAACGGGTGAGCCGGCTGATACGCCGCCATCGCTGGCAAGCCAGCTCCCACAGTTGACTGTATTTCACATAAAAAAAGCCCCGGTAATCCGGGGCTTTTTGTTTAAAGCGTGGAGCGTACGCGCCAGAGTTCGGGGAACAACACCGTATCGAGCATCTTGCGCAGGTACCCCACGCCTTCCGTACCGCCGGTGCCCGGCTGGAAGCCGATGATGCGCTCCACCGTGGTGACATGCCGGAAGCGCCACTGGCGGAACGAATCTTCCAGGTCGATAAACTTCTCGGCCAACTGGTACAAATCCCAGTAACGGTTCGGGTCGCGATACACCTCACGCCACGCCGCCTCCACAGAGTCATCATGCACTGTGGCTGCGGTCGGGTCGCGCTCGGCACGCTTGGGATCAATCGCCAGCCCCGCCTTGACCATCAGGTTCACCGCCTCGTCATACAGCGACGGCGTGGCGATCGCCACCTGTAATTGCTGCAGCAATTCCGGGCGATGGGCATGGGGCCGCAGCAGCGCCGGGCTTTTGTTGCCGAGGATGAATTCGATCTCGCGGTACTGAAACGACTGGAACCCCGACGACTGCCCCAGGAACGGGCGAATTGCCTTGTATTCCGAGGGTGTCATGGTCGCCAGCACCGCCCAGGCGTGCACCAGTTGATCAAAGATGCGCGATACCCGCGCCAGCATCTTGAACGCCGGCGGCAGCTCACCCAGGCGCACATGTTCGCGGGCGGCCTTGAGTTCGTGGAGCATCAGCTTCATCCACAGCTCCGAGGTCTGGTGCTGGATGATGAAGAGCATTTCGTTGTGGTCCGGCGACAGCGGGTGCTGGGCACTGAGGACTTTGCCCAGGTCCAGGTAGTCGCCATAGCTCATGGACTCGGAAAAATTCAGTTCGGCGTTATGCCATTCTTCCGGGGATTGGTTATCGGCAGGCTTATAGTCTGGTGAGAAAGGACATTGGCTCATCGCGTGGGCTCCTTGAGCGGGCGGAGAATGGCGCGCACAGGGCTCGCGTCCAGGTTGGCGAAGCGCAGCGGCAGCGCGATCAATTCATAGTCGCCCTCCGGTACGTCATCGAGCACGATGCCTTCGAGGATCGCCATACCATGACGAGCCACGGCGTTGTGGGAATCCATGGTCTTGGACTGTTGTGGGTCCAGGGACGGCGTATCGATACCGATCAGGCGCACCCCCAGGCTGGCCAGCAGCTCAATGGTCTGGGGCGCGATGGCGGTGAAATTCGAATCCCATTCGGTGAGCGGCGCTTGTGGATAAGTGCGCAGCAGCACACGCTCGGGCACGTTATCCACACGCCCTTGCAACTGATGGGGCTCAACCAACGCGCCGCTGCCCAGGCAATGCAACACGCGGCAAGGGCCCATGTACACGTCCAGTGACACCTCGCCAATCGGCGCGCCGTCTGCGCTGTAATGCAGCGGCGCGTCCACATGGGCGCCCGTGTGCGGCGACAGGGTCACGCGCCCCACATTCACCGGGCACTCCGGGCCGAACTGCCACACACGCTCTTCCTGAAACGGTGTATCGCCCGGCCAGGTCGGGGTGGACGTGCTCAAGGGCGGGCTGATATCCCACCACGTTTTTATTGGGTTCATTGCAAGGCTCTCACGGGGTACTGAGGTGAATGATACGAGGGCCAGCTCTGAATTTTCTTGCGAATTCTGGCGCGACACGGGAAATCTTTCGCAGTTACTGCGAGGAAACATCGGTTTTATGCACAGATCTGTCGCTCCAGATACGCCACGACCTACTGTGGAAGCCTGGCTTGCCAGCGATAGCGGAGTGTCGGGCAAGGGAGATGCTCGCTGTACCACCGTCATCGCGGGCAAGCCCGGCTCCCACAGGGGACTGCGGTGTTCACGTGTCTGCGCTTCTGGGCATCCCAATGTCGAGTTCAGACCATCTGCGCAACGCCCAAGGCCTTAGGGTGCATCTTTCCCTTCCCTGCCTCGGAGTCAACATGTCCAAGCCCATCACCGTACTGCGCGACACCCACCCACTGCCGGTCCTGGATGCCTGCAAATGGGAAAAGCTCGAAGGCGACCCGCACACTGTCAACCTCAACGCCTACACCAGCGAAGACGGCAGCAAAATTATGGGCACCTGGATCTGCACACCGGGCAAGTGGTACGTGGAATACGTGAAGTGGGAATACTGCCATTTCCAGGAAGGCTACTGCGTGATCACGCCTGAAGGCATGGAGCCGATCCATCTGCGCGCTGGGGATATCTTTGTGGTGGAGCCGGGGATGAAGGGGACGTGGGAAGTGGTCGAGACGGTGCGTAAGTATTTTGTGTTTGCCTGACCCATCCCCGTCCCTGTAGGAGCGAGCTTGCTCGCGAAGATCGCCAACGAAAACGCGCTCATCCAGGATGAACGCGTTGCTCTCACATTTTTCGCGAGCAAGCTCGCTCCTACAGCTTGCGATAGCTGTTGATGATCGCCGAGAAGTCCTTGCCCCCTTCCCCACGCTGGCTCATCGATTGATACAGCTGCTGGGCCACTGCGCCGAGGATCACCGGCTGGTGCACCTGGCGTGCGGCTTCGGTGGCCAGGCCCAAATCCTTGAGCATCAGGTCGGCACCAAAACCACCGGTATAGCCACGCGATGATGGCGCGGTTTCGATCACACCCGGCCAAGGGTTGTAGGTATCGGAACTCCAGCAGCGCCCGGTGGAGCTGTTGATGATCCCGGCCAGCACTTGCGTATCAATGCCGAGCGCATCGCCCAGGGCCATGGCTTCGCTGACACCGACCATGCTGATACCCAGCAGCAGATTGTTGCAGATCTTGGCGATTTGGCCGGTGCCGACATCGCCGCAGTGCACGATGTTGCGGCCCATCTGCGCCAGCACCGGTTGCAGGGTGGCGAACAGTTCCGGGTTGGCGCCGACCATGAAGGTCAGCGTCCCGGCCTGGGCACCGCCGGTGCCACCGGACACCGGCGCATCGGCCACTGCCACGCCTTGTTTGGCTGCCGCAGCCGCTACATCACGGATGGTTTGCGGGTCGATGGTGCTGCAGTCCACCGCCGGCACGCCTTTGCCGATGCCGGCGAGCACGCCGTCTTCATTGAGCCACACGCTGCGCACGTGGGCGGCGGCCGGCAGCATGGTAATCACCAGTTCGGCGCCCTGGGCCGCATCACGCGGTGAGCTGCTGATGGTACCGCCCAGTTCGGCGAGTTCCTTGAGTACCGCCTGGTTCAGGTCGAACAGGTTAAGCGCGTGCCCAGCCTTGATCAGGTTGCGGGCCATGGGCGCGCCCATGTTGCCCAGGCCGATAAATGCAATCTTCATGGTCGTCTCCCAGGTTCAGCGCAGGTTGATGGTGGTGTTGACGCCATCGTTGACCGTGTTGTCGTCGAACCAGCGGCTGGTGACGGTTTTGGTCTGGGTGTAGAACTGCACCACTTGCTTGCCGTACGGGCCGAGGTCGCCGAGCTTGGAACCGCGCGAACCAGTGAAGCTGAAGAACGGCACTGGCACCGGGATCGGAATGTTGATGCCGACCTGGCCCACATCGATCTCGCTCTGGAATTTACGCGCCGCCGCACCGCTCTGGGTGAACAGGCCCGTGCCGTTACCGAACGGGTTGGCGTTGACCAGGGCGATGGCTTCATCGAGGGTATCGACTTCCAGCACCACCAGCACCGGGCCGAAGATTTCTTCGGTGTAAATGCGCATGTCGGTGGTCACGCCCGAGAAAAGGGTGGGGCCGACAAAGTTGCCATTCTCGAAGCCCGGTACTTGGATGTCGCGACCGTCCAGCTCCAGCTTGGCGCCTTGTTTCACGCCGCTTTCAATCAGCTCCAGGATACGTGCCTTGGCACGCTTGGAGATCACCGGGCCGACATCCGTGCCCGCTTCACTGCCGGCATTGACCTTGAGCTTTTGTGCCAGCGCCTTGAGGTCTGGCAGCCACTGCTTGGCCGCGCCCACCAGCACCACCACCGAGGTGGCCATGCAACGCTGGCCAGCCGCGCCGAAACCGGCGCCGACCAGGGCGTTGAGGGTGTGCTCACGGTTGGCATCCGGCAGCACCACCGCATGGTTCTTGGCGCCCATCATCGATTGGACGCGTTTGCCGTGCTTGCCGGCCAGGTCATAGACATGGGTGCCGACGGCCGTCGAACCAACGAAGGACACCGCCTTGATATCTTTGTGAGTGCACAGCGCATCCACCACGTCCTTGCCACCATGCACCACGTTGAGCACACCGGCCGGTACACCGGCTTCCAGCGCCAGCTCCACCAGCAGCATGGTCGACAATGGGTCTTGCTCGGACGGCTTGAGTACAAAGGTGTTACCGCAGGCAATCGCCATCGGGAACATCCACAGCGGAATCATCGCCGGGAAGTTGAACGGGGTAATGCCGGCGCACACGCCAATAGGCTGGCGCAGGGTGTAGGTGTCCACACCACCGGCCACGTTCTCGGCGAACTCGCCCATTTGCAGGGTGCCGATGGAACAGGCGTGTTCGACCACTTCCAGGCCACGGAAAATATCGCCCTCGGCATCGGCAATGGTCTTGCCCTGCTCGGCGCTGAGGACAACGGCGATACGCTTGGAGTGTTCACGGATCAGGGCTTGCAGCTTGAGCATGATGCGCATCCGCGCACCGATCGGCGTCAGCTTCCAAGTCTGAAAGGCGCGATGGGCGGCGTCGATGGCAGCGTTGACTTCATCGGCAGTGGCAAACGGGACTTTGGCCAGCACTTGTTGGGTGGCCGGGTTGACGATGTCTTGCCACTCGGTGGTCTTGGACTCGACCCACTCGCCGTTGATCAGCAACTTGACCTGTTGCACGGAAATATCGGCAGATGCGTTCATGTGGTCTCCAGAATCTTGTAGTTATGCAGAGAACCAAGGCGTTGAATCGCCTTGAAGAATGAGGCGTTCGGACTGTTTTTGGAGTATAGATGTGCAAATCTCTAATAAGAACGCACATAAAAGCCGGTCCAATATGCAAAAAAACATCACCTCCCTGGGCGCCCTGAACTGGGATGACCTGAAGTTTTTCCTCGAAGTGGCGCGCACCCGCAAGGCCAGCGTCGCCGCCAAGCGCCTGGCGGTGGACTACACCACCGTATCGCGGCGCATCAGCTCTCTGGAAGTGTCCCTCGGTACGCTGCTGTTCGAAAAATCCCGGACCAACGGCTTCGTGCTCACCAGCGAAGGCCAGCGGTTGCTGGGTTACGCCGAATCCATTGAAAGCACGCTGCACATGGCCTGCGAACAGGTGTCCGGCTCCGGCGTGGCACTGTCGGGCCATGTGCGCATGGGTTGCACCGAAGGCTTCGGCAGCTTCTTCGTCACCCCGCAACTGAGCCATTTCGTCGACACTTATCCTGCGATCTCGGTGGACATCCTGCCCCTGCCCCACTTCATCAGCCTGTCCAAGCGTGAAGCGGACATCGTCATCGCCCTGGAACGCCCGGAACACGGACCGTATGTGTGCTGCAAACTGTGCGACTACAAACTGCAGCTGTACGCCACCCAGGACTACCTCGACCAACACCCGCCGATTCGCACACCTGCGGACTTGGCCGAGCATCCATTTATCAGCTACGTGGATGACCTGGCGTTCAGCTCGGAGCTGCTGTACCTGGCCAACGTCGTGCCCGGCGCCAGCGCGAGTTTGCGCAGCACCAGCGTGATCGCGCAGTACGTGGCGGCGCAGCAAGGCCGGTCGATGGCGATATTGCCGTGCTTTCTGGCAGCGCAGGACCCGCGGTTGTTGCCGGTGCTGGGGGAGCAGATCGCGATTACGCGACAGTTCTGGATGTATTGCCGGGAGGATTTGAGGAAGTTGAAGCGGATTACGTTGTTGTGGGATTACATCCGGGAAGTGACGGAGCAGAATCAGGGGTTGTTGATGGGGGAGACGCGGGAGATCAGGTTTGCGGATTAAAGCGCCATCAACGACGATTCGCTTTAAATTGCAGGACGTTTCCTAGAGAATCCCTGGCCTATTGCGCCATAGGATTTGAGTGTCTAGCCTCCTCGGGTCGCTGCAAAACAGCGGCTGGGTTTAGCGACCCGAGAAACGTAGGTTCAACGCCCTAAATCACCCTGGCTAGCCATTTTGCTCGCCTTATCGTGTTATGGCGGCTGTGCGCGGGAGACCTTCGGGTCTACCGGGTTCCTAGGTTACCGGTTCGCTAACCCGCGCACAGCTGCCACCTTTCCATGTTTAGCGACATGCCGTGGCGGTTTCTACTTATTAACCTAAGGAAAAACCATGTCCAAGATCGTTCCCGATCCACCGCTTTCCTCCATCATCACCCTCGGCGTAGTCACCTTCGGCGACTACGGCGAAAACCAAAAACCACTGTTCCGCGTTAATTCCGGCATGCCGATTGAGGAAGCATTGGAACACGCCTCCACCCTACTTTTTTACTCCAAGAAACTCGCGATGGAAGCCGCCATGGATGTGCGCGGTGAGCAATATGCATGGGCTGCGCATTATCTGTGTGAGATGGGCAAGGCCGTGGTGGATGACTTAACGCAGGCGATGACGCCGGGCCGTTAAGCGAATACCGTTTGAATGCGGGAGGAGCCTTGCTCCTTCCCACATTTAAACCGCGCCAGCCCCGGCAATTTGCGGATACCGAGCCTGAACTTCGCGCAGAAACTCACCCGCGCTGTTCTTGAGCCATTCAATCAGCCGAGCAATATCCGGCTCCGACTGACGCCCGTTTCGACAAATGATGTAGTAGGCCGCAGGGGACATCATCACAGGGCTATTCAACGCAACTAACGCACCGTCTTCCAGTTGGTCATACACCAACGCAGTCCTGCCCAGCGCAATCCCTCCGCCCTTCACCGCCAGGCTGATCGCCAAGCTCGAATCCGGAAATCTCGGCCCATGGTGATAAGGCGGCGCCGCCAGCCCCTGAAACGCAAACCAACTTTCCCATCCCGGACACACCTGATCGTCCACCCGATGAATCAGCGGATTGCGGGCGACATCCTCCAGCGCGATATCACCCTTCAACCGCAGAAACTCCGGCGAACAAACGGGGAACACCGCATCGCGCATCAGTAATTCGACATGATGATCCGGGTAGTCGCCGTACCCCATCACCACCGCGACATCATATTGATGAGCCTCCAGGTTGGCGCGGTTCATGTCGGCGCTGGTCAACACCAGATCTAGATTGAATGAGGCCTCAGTGTGAGAACCGTGCATCCTGGGGATCAGCCATGTCGAACAGAGAGAAGACGTGCATGAGAGGTACAGCGGTTGGGATTTACCGGGGTTGAGTGAATGCAGCACCCCATCCAGCGATTTGAAGAAACCATCGGTAACCGGCAACAAAGCCTGCCCTGCCACCGTCAGTTTGACGCCACGCGAGTGCCGCTCAAACAACGACACGCCCCACCACTCCTCCAAGCCCGCAATTTGATGGCTAATGGCACTGGCGGTGAGGTTAAGCTCAGACGCTGCACGCGCAAAGCTACCGGCTTGCGCAG
>NZ_WKCD01000062.1:0-24254 GCF_021606625.1 Pseudomonas sp. PA-4-8C | reverse complement strand
CTTCTACAACGGCCATCCCGATGTACAAATGGAAGCCCATCACTACTGTGCAATCCTCAACGAGGAGGTCATCCAGTGCGTGATCTACGACGGCAACCGCAAGGATGCCAAGTTGATGGGCGTGGAGTACATCATCAGCGAGGCGCAATTCAACACGCTGCCCGCGCCTGAGAAGGCGCTGTGGCATAGCCATGTGCATGAAGTGAAGTCAGGGCAACTGGTGGCTCCGGGAATCCCCGAGGTGGCGGAGCATGCACTGATGGAGAAGCTGGTGCACACCTACGGCAAGACCTGGCACACCTGGCATACCGATCTGGATAAACGCCTGCCCCTGGGTGTCCCGCAGTTGATGATGGGGTTCACCGCTGACGGCCAGGCCGACCCGCGTATGGTCGCCGAGCGAGATAAACGCCTGGGCATCGACAGTACCGAAAAGAAAAAGGCTCGCGCCGATATCCCCGCGCCGCCCATCGCACCCGGTGCAGACGCGTGGCGCCAGGGCACGGTTATCCAGATCGCCGACCCAACCCAAAAGGCCCACCGGCACTGACGCCGCCATTCAGTCATTTGGATTGAACGATCATTTGCGGGCCCTTCTCTACCCAAGACCAGCCAAAGGAGGATGTCATGATGATTGATACCGCAACCGGAATGAGGCCTGGCGAGCGATACGCCGTGGAAAACCTGGAGCGCACCCCGAACTTCAGCGGGTTTTTCCTGGACGGAAAGTACTACCTGGGCCCTGAACTGATGACGGCAGTCGGATGGCTTGAGGGCCAGACGTTTATCTACGATGAGCTAGATGCCACAGGCGAACCGGTGTTTCCCGACCGCGTCGCTGGCACCCTCGAAAACTTGACCCTGATACTGACTGACGGCGCCCGCCTACAACTGCACCCGGTGCCCGTCCACGTGCCCGAGGATTCGCCTGGCGTCATGCAGGCCAAGGGGAAACTGCACGGCAAAACCGTGGTGATCACCGGCGCCTCCAGTGGCATTGGCCGCGCGGCTGCTCACGCCTTTGCCGAGCAAAGTACCCGCTTGGTGTTGGCGGCCCGAGATGAAAAAGCCTTGGAAGAGGTCGTCGAGGAATGCGCTGCGCGTGGCGCCGAGGCCATCGCCGTTAAAACCGATGTGACCCAGGGCGACCAGATGCGCGCCCTTGCCGAACAGGCGGCGGCCTTCGGCAATGGCCGCATCGATATCTGGATCAACAACGCCGGAGTAGGTGCGGTCGGCAGTTTCGAGGACACGCCCCTGGAAGCCCACGAACAGGTGCTGCAAACCGACCTGCTCGGGTACCTGCGCGGCGCCCACGTAGTGTGGCCCTATTTCAAAGCCCAGCACCGCGGCATTCTGATCAACACCTTGTCGCTGGGCAGTTGGGTAGCCCAGCCCTATGCCGTCGCCTACTCAGCCAGTAAATACGGCCTGCGCGGCCTGACTGAGGCACTGCGTGGCGAGCTGACTGACTACCCGGATATTCATGTGTGCGACATCTACCCCGCCGTGATGGACACACCGGGCTTTCGCGATGGCGGCAATTTTACCGGCCACGAGTTGACGCCACCGCCACCGGTCTATGACCCGCATAAAGTCGCGCAAGCGATGGTGGCCTGTGCGCTGCAACCGAGGGACAGCACCACAGTAGGCAGTGCTGCCACTGTGGCCCGTGTCGCGCATTTTTTGCTGCCCGGCTTTGCCCGGTTATCCGGTTGGCTCACCCGCCTCGGCCTGGAGCGCAGCCAGCGCGCCGCGACGTCGGCGGGCAACCTCTACACCCCGGCAAGTGGCGAACGTCGCGTGGAAGGCGGCTGGCGGAAAACCCGCCGTACGCCCTATGGCATTGTTGCAATAGGCGCAGCGCTGCTAGTGGGTGGCGTTGTCGTTGCGCGCAAATATTCAGCTCGTCACAAATGAACACGGCAAATCCCGAATGCCAGCCAGTCAAGCGCAGCTCCTCTGTGTGCGGGCTTGCTCGCGAAGGCGTCGGTCCATTAAACATTGATGTGACTGATCCACCGCTTTCGCGAGCAAGCCCGCTCCCACATTTGATCTTCGTTGTCTCCCCTTTATGAGGTAACCCAGCATGTCTTACGATTACCAAGGTACTGCCAGTGTCATCACTGCCTCGCGCCATCTTGGAACACCCTCAGATGAACGCCTTAACGAATCAAAAAGCATCCAAATGGCCAGCAGCGGGAAACCGACCATCGCGCGCTTGGACTTTGACACGCCATTGGATTGGCCCGGCAATCCCAACTTTATTACCGTCAATTTGCCTGACGGCTCCTCTGTCAGCGGGGTGATCGCCGAGCTGGAACGCCCGGCCGATGGGCCTGGATGGGTCACCTTTACGGTAGATGATTAAGCCTCATCCACGCCCTGCGCCCAGTCATCGAATTGTCGGACAACTTATTTGAATTTTTTTTGACGTCAAATATCTGTACTTCATGAGTATCAAGGAGGCCTCATGAAACACAACGACCTATTCACTATCGAGTACCAGCTGCACGGCGAGCCCAAGTCCTTCATCGTGCGCGCGCCGCGCATGGACAATGCCGAGGCTTGGCATTGGGCCAGTTGTGACGCTGGTGTGGCGGTGATCCCCAAATTTGGACAACACACGTTCAAGCGTGTGTCCAAACCGATGGCGGAGAAATACGGCATTACCCAGGTGCGCTGGAGTGGCGCGGCACAGATTCAATGGGCGGAGGGCCTCAGAGGATGAACAGCCAGACTCTTGGTTACACAACGACAAACAGGCGGGACGATGAGGTCGCGCGAAACGCCGAGATGTTTTTCGAAGCGGATCGATTGGACGCGTTGGCGTACGAGATCATTGAGTCCTACAGCGGCGATGCGCAGACGTGGGCGCGCTTTACCGAGGCGAAGAAACGTGCGGATGCGCAGCGTACAGTGGCCTATCGGGAGTGGATGCGAATTCATCGTTCCAAGCGCAAATAACGTCAGCCTGTGGGAGCTGGCTTGCCTGCGATAGCGGCCTGACAACCCATCAGGATGTCAGGCCGAGTGTATATCCCCTCGCGTTCACGCCCCTGACTCAGGGTCTGTCGAAGGCCCGCCGGGAGCAACACCGCCTTGCTCCTTTGCCTGTTGTCCGCCTGCCGGAGCCTGCGATTTATCGTTTCGCTTCGCTGCCGGCGGGCGCACCTTGCGCTCGGAATGATTCGGTTCGTGGTGCTTCGAGGCTTCGCTCATACCGCCCTCCTCAATCACTGATCAAAGTATCGGCTTGCCACCCGTCACACCGTAGCGTTCGCCGGAGATGTAACTACCCTCATCCGACGCCAGCAGCACATAGATCGGCGCCACTTCCACCGGCTGGCCGGGACGTCCCAGTGGGGTGTTGCCGCCAAAGTTTTTCACCATATCCTCCGTCATTGTCGAGACGATCAACGGTGTCCAGATGGGCCCGGGTGCCACGCTGTTGACGCGAATCCCGCGCTCGCCGAGCATCTGCGCCAGGCCGGCGGTGAAGTTGGCAATCGCGCCTTTGGTGGCCGCATAGGGCAACAGGCTGGGGTTGGGCATGTCGGAGTTGACCGAGCTGGTGTTGATGATCGAACTGCCCTCGGCCATGTGCGGCAGCGCGGCCTTGCAGATGCGGAACATCGCGGTGATGTTGACGTTGAAGGTTTTCACCCAGTCCTCGTCGGGGATGTCTTCCAGCGACTGATAGGTCATCTGGAACGCCGCGTTGTTGACCAGCACATCGATGCGGCCGAACTTCTCCACGGTGTCGTTGACGATTGCCGTGCAGTGATCCGCATTGCCCAGGTCGCCGGGCAGTAACAGGCATTGACGGCCCGCCGCCTCGACCCAGCGTGCGGTTTCCTTGGCGTCTTCATGTTCATCCAGATACGACACCGCCACGTCCGCGCCTTCACGTGCGAAGGCAATGGCCACCGCCCGCCCGATGCCGCTGTCGGCTCCGGTGACCAAGGCGATTTTATTCGCGAGCCGGCCCGAGCCTTGGTACGACTGCTCACCGCAATCGGGCATCGGGTCCATCTTGCGCTGCTCACCGGGTACGGACTGTTGCTGGGGTTGGAACGGTGGTTTTGGATAGCTGTTCATCAGAGCTTCTCCTGGGTGGGTTTCTCTTTGCGAGGGTTTGCCAGCAAGCGAAGTTCAGACGGATTTTCAGAAAATCGGATAACCGTGCACCCACGGTGGCCACTCGTCAGTTTGATTAAACCTTCCGACGGTTGCGCGTCTCAACCGGGGCGTAGTGGTCCGTCGAATGACCGGGTGGCCTCAAGGCATTTTTTGTTGGCAGCAGGTTTTCAGCTATATTTCACTGTCGGTTCAGCCCTCGCCCTCGTTGTTCAAGTTCTTCCCTCTACACCCGTCTTTCCGCACGCCGTTAACCAAGGTTGGTATTTATGAAGTCTGCCCCCCCGCGGTCCCCCAACGTACCGCAACGCAAAGATCTGACCCCCAGTAACCTGAGTTTCCCGGTGGTGGGTATCGGTGCGTCGGCGGGTGGGCTGCAGGCGGTGAAAGCGTTTTTTGAGCACATGCCCAAAGACTGCGGCATGGCCTTCGTGGTGATCCTGCATCTTTCGCCCGACCATCAAAGCGTGGCGGACAAGATCATTCAGGAGACGACCCGCATGCCGGTGTCGCAGGTCAATGACGCCACGCCCATCGAAAAGAACCACGTGTACGTCATCTCACCGGCGCAGCTGTTGAAGATGAACGATGGCTACCTCGCGGTCTCGCCTGCCGTACGTGAAGACGGGACGCACATTGCCATCGACCTGTTTTTTCGCGACCTGGCAGACACCCATAAAGAACGCGCGTTTTGCCTGATCCTGTCCGGTACCGGCTCAGACGGCGCGGTGGGGCTGTCACGGATCAAAGAGCAAGGCGGCATCACCCTGGTGCAAGCCCCGGAAGACGCCGAGTACGACGGCATGCCGCTGGCGGCCATCGAAACCCAGATGGTCGACCTGGTGTTGCCTGTGGTGGAAATGCCGCAGAAGCTGCTGGAGCTGTGGCGCAATGCCCAGTCGATTGTGCTGCCCACCGCCAACGACCCGGAGATCAAGACCACCCCACCCAGCTCCGAACGCGATGCCGCCGTGGCCGAACAACTGTTGCTGGATATTCTGATCCAACTGCGCGCCAGTACCGGGCATGACTTCAAGCATTACAAACGCGCCACGGTGTTGCGTCGTATCGAGCGGCGCTTGCAGGTCACGGCTCAACCCGACCTGGCCACCTATTACAACTTCCTCCAGGCCAACCCGGACGAAACCAAGGCGTTGCTGGGCGACATGCTGATTGGCGTGACCAACTTCTTCCGCGACCGCGAGGCCTTCGAAGCGCTTGAGCGAGACGTGATCCCCAACCTGGTGAAGTCACTGGAAGACAGCGTGCCGCACCGTGAGGAGGTGCGTATCTGGTCGGCGGGTTGCTCAACCGGCGAGGAGGCTTACAGCCTGGCGATGCTGGTGGCCGAGCAACTGGCGCTGGATGCCAGCGGCGCAAAGATGCAGGTATTTGCCACCGATATTGATGAGCGGGCCATTACCCATGGCCGCAACGGCGTGTACCCCGAAGCGATCATCACCGACGTACCGCCCCAACGGTTGCGCCAGTACTTTGCCAAAGAGAAGAACCAGCACTACCGGGTGCGCAAGGAAATTCGCGAGAAGGTGCTGTTCGCCAAACACAGCCTGCTGGCCGACCCACCGTTCTCGCAGATCGACCTGATCGTGTGCCGCAACCTGTTGATCTACCTGGACCGCGAAGTGCAGCGCGACATCCTGCAAATGTTCCACTTCGCGTTGCGCCCCGGTGGCTACTTGTTCCTCGGTTCCTCGGAGTCGGCCGACGGCTGCCTGGACCTGTTCGTACCGGTGGACAAGCGCAACCGCATTTTCAGGGTGCGTGCCGGCTCGTCCGCCGTGCGCCGCGCCCCGACCATGCCGCGAGGCGGTTATCTGCGCCCGAGCACCACGACACTGGCGATTGAAACCAAGGCGCCCAACAAGGTCTCGTTCGCGGACATCCATCTGCGCGCCCTGGAAAAAGCCGCGCCGCCCAGCGTTATCGTGAATATGCAGGCCGATATCCTGCACATGAGCGAAGGCGCAGGTCGCTTCCTGCGCTACGTGGCCGGCGAGGTGACGCACAACCTGCTGACGCTGGTGCACCCCGATTTGCGCCTGGATATTCGCACCACGCTGTTCCAGGTCCAGCAATCGAATAACCCGGTGTCTTCGCGCAAGATCCGCATCCAACGCGAGCAAGGCCCCTTCCTGGTGGACATCAGCGCCCGCCCCTACCGCGATGAAGCGACCGAAAACGACTACGTGCTGGTGATCTTCCAGGAAACCGCCGTCGACCCGTTGCTGCCCGACATCGACGCCGTCAGCCAGGCCGAAAACGCGATCATGAGCAACCTGGAGCGCGAGCTGCAACGCACCAAGTTGCACCTGCAGGACACCATCGAACAGGCGGAAGTCTCCAGCGAGGAACTCAAGGCCTCCAACGAAGAAATGCAGGCGGTCAACGAAGAACTGCGCTCGGCCACCGAGGAGCTGGAAACCAGCAAGGAAGAGTTGCAGTCGATCAACGAAGAATTGCTGACCGTCAATTTCGAGCTCAAGACCAAGGTGGAAGAGACGGACAAGGTCAACGATTACCTGACCAACCTGATCGCGTCCACCGACATTGCCACGGTCTTCGTCGACCGCAACATGCGCATTCGCTGGTTCACACCGCGGGCCACGGATATTTTTAGCATGCTGCCCGTGGACACCGGGCGTTCGCTGCTGGACATCACCCACCGCCTCGATTACCCGCAAATGACCGAAGACGCCACCACCGTGTTTGAGTCGCTGAGCATGATCGAGCGGGAAATCAGCAGCAACGACGACCGCTGGTACATTGCGCGGTTACTGCCGTACCGCTCCAGCGAAGATCACATTGACGGCACCGTGCTGACCTTCATTGATATCACCAAGCGGCGCCAGGCCGAAGAGGAACTGCGCCTGGGCGAGGAGCGCATGCGCCTGGTCGCCGAGAGCACCCATGACTTTGCCATCATCATCCTCGATGATCATGGCGCCATCACCGACTGGAACACCGGTGCCGAACTGATCTTCGGCTACACCAAGGACGAGGTGCTGGGCGCTTATTACGACCTGATTTTCTCCCCGGAAGACCGCTCCGCTGGCGTGCCGGAGAGCGAACTGCGCACCGCCCGCGAACATGGGCGTGGCGAAGATGAACGCTGGCACGTGCGCAAGGACGGCAGCCGCTTCTATTGCAGTGGCGAGGTCACCCAGCTCAAGAGCAACAGTTTGCGCGGCTACGTCAAGATTGCCCGCGACCTTACCGGCCACAAGCGCACGCAAGATGAACAGAATCAGCGCTTGAAGGAAACCCAGACCAACAGCCACCTCAAGGATGAGTTCTTCGCGGTGATGTCCCACGAACTCAAGCATCCGTTGAACCTGATCCAGCTGAACGCCGAACTGTTGCGGCGCTTGCCCGCCACCAAGGTTGCGGGCCCGGCCATCAAGGCGGTCAATACCATCTGCGAAGCGGTGTCCAGCCAGGCGCGGATCATTGACGACCTGCTGGACGTCGCCCGGGTTCGCACGGGCAAGCTGAAGCTGAAAAAGCAACCGATCGACCTGATTCGCACCCTCAAGGACATTCATAGCGTGGTGCTTGCCGACGGTCATCGTCGCCAGGTCAGCCTTCAGACACCTTCGGTGCCGGGCCCGTTGATCGTTGACGTAGACCCGACGCGCATCGAGCAAGTGATCTGGAACCTGGTCAACAACGCCCTGAAATTCACCCCCGAGGACGGCCAGGTGCAGTTGGTGGTCAGCCGAACGGACGGGCGCGCGCAACTGGACGTCATCGACAGCGGCGCAGGCCTGGCCGCAGACAGCCTGGAGAAAATCTTCGACCTGTTCGGGCAAGCGGAAAATCAGCATCAGACCCATCAGCGTGAAGGCCTGGGCATTGGCTTGTCGCTGGTACGGCAGTTGGTGGAGGCCCATGGTGGTTCGGTGAGTGTGCAGTCGCGAGGGTTGGGCTTCGGTTGCACCTTCTCGATCTGGCTGCCTCTGTGCGTACAGCAGGATCATCTGCTCGATAGCGGCGCTACCCAGAACGAAGATCAGCGCCTCAATGGCCTCAAGGTTCTACTGGTCGATGATTCAGCCGAAGTCGTTGAGGTGCTGAACATGCTGCTGGAAATGGAAGGCGCCCAAGTGAGCGCCTTCAGCGACCCTTTGAGCGCGCTTGAAACAGCCCGGGATGCCCATTACGACGTGATTATTTCGGACATCGGCATGCCGAAAATGAATGGCCATGAGCTGATGCAGAAGCTGCGTAAAGTAGGCCACCTTCGACAGGCTCCCGCCATCGCCTTAACGGGCTATGGCGCTGGCAATGACCAGAAAAAGGCGACTGAATCGGGCTTTAATGCGCATGTCAGCAAACCCGTTGGCCATGATTCGCTCATCACCTTGATCGAAAAACTGTGCCGCTCCCGCCCCTAGGCGTGGGGCAGGCGTTCAAGGGTAGATGAACTGAGAAAAGCGCACGGACGCGCCCGTTTCTGGTCGCGACACCTGGGTATCCACGCTGCCCACCGTGTCGCTGCGCAAGGTCAGGTACAACACGGCCTGGCCGGCGCTGTCACTCAGCATCCAGACGCTCACACCCTCCCCGGCCGCCCTGGCCTTGAGCGGCTGAGGCTGCAGCATCTCGATATTGAAACCGCGCAGCAGCTCACCGCTCAACTCAATCTCCAGGGGCTCTTGGGCCTTACCTAGCACATGAATCACCAGCCCATCGGAAGCGCCATTGCGTAAAAAGCGTTGGTACTCCACGCGCAACTGCCCATCGGCACTGCGCACCTCACGGGTGCTCAGTGGCCCGCTGGAAAACAGGCCCGCCAGGCTCAGCCCGATCAACACCAGCAGCGCATACCACCCCACCCGCTCAAAGCGCCAGACCTTGCGCTGCAAGGCCATGTTTTCCTGCACCGGATAATTGCGGCTGTGTAAGTCGTCAGGGTCTGGGTTGTTCATAGCCGGGCCCGGACTCAACCCTTGCTGTGCTCGGGAGAAGACGGTCCCTTGGTGACACCCCGTGGGCCGGCAATCGCCCATATCGCGGCGCCCAGGAACGGCAGTACCACGACTACCGCACTCCAGCCTGCCTTGCTTGCCGAGGCGTTATCGCTGCGCCAGATGCTGTTGATGATCCACGCATCGAGCAGTACGAGGATCACTGCCAGGCCTATCCAGAAGTAAGTGGTTTGCATGATGCACCTCCAGGTTATGTAACTTTTGGTGCGCGGGTGCGGGCAGGGTTCATTATTTTTAGGTTCTCTGCCTGGCGCTTGGTTTGCCGCCATCATGCGGGCAACTTCGCCGATCTACTTAATGATCGAACCTCTTCAAACAAGACAAGCTGAAACGTCTCAGCTCCTATAAAAAGCCAAATCATGCACAAATGCATTTTTTGCCTTGACCACGGGAATCGAGTCTTCTAAAGTCAAATCACTGTATATGAATACAGTAATTTGATTCCCTTCATGGACGAGACTTACTATGAAAAGCACCCCTTCGAAATTTGGCAAAACACCCCATCAACCCAGCCTGTGGACCCGCGCCGATGCGCTTAAAGTGCATGCGGACGACCCCACCACCACCCAGCCGCTGGTCAGCGCGAACTTCCCGGTATTGAGTGACGAGGTGTTTATCTGGGACACCATGCCGCTGCGTGATATCGACGGCAACATCACCTCCGTCGATGGCTGGTCGGTGATCTTCACCCTCACCGCGGATCGCCACCCGAACGACCCGCAATACCTCGATCAGAATGGCAACTACGACGTCATCCGCGACTGGAACGATCGCCATGGCCGGGCAAAGATGTACTACTGGTTCTCCCGCACCGGCAAAGACTGGAAGCTCGGCGGCCGGGTAATGGCTGAAGGAGTTTCGCCCACCGTGCGCGAGTGGGCCGGCACGCCGATCCTGTTGAACGAACAAGGCGAAGTGGACCTGTACTACACCGCCGTCACGCCCGGCGCGACCATCGTCAAGGTGCGTGGCCGCGTGGTGACCACCGAGCATGGTGTCAGCCTGGTGGGCTTTGAGAAGGTCAAGCCGCTGTTCGAGGCGGACGGCAAGATGTACCAGACCGAAGCGCAAAATGCGTTCTGGGGCTTTCGCGATCCATGGCCGTTCCGCGACCCGAAAGACGGCAAGCTGTACATGCTGTTCGAAGGTAACGTGGCCGGCGAACGCGGCTCGCACAAGGTCGGTAAAGCCGAAATCGGCGACGTGCCGCCAGGTTATGAAGACGTCGGTAACTCGCGCTTCCAGACTGCCTGCGTCGGTATCGCCGTGGCCCGCGACGAAGACGGCGACGACTGGGAAATGCTGCCACCGCTGCTGACCGCGGTCGGCGTCAACGACCAGACCGAACGCCCGCACTTCGTGTTCCAGGACGGCAAGTACTACCTGTTCACCATCAGCCACACCTTCACCTACGCCGACGGTGTAACCGGCCCGGACGGGGTGTACGGTTTCGTCGCCGATTCGCTGTTCGGCCCGTATGTGCCTTTGAACGGCTCTGGCCTGGTACTGGGCAACCCGTCCTCCCAACCGTTCCAGACCTACTCGCACTGCGTCATGCCCAACGGCCTGGTGACCTCCTTCATCGACAGCGTACCGACCGACGGCACCGGCACGCAGATCCGTATCGGCGGCACCGAAGCACCGACGGTGGGTATCAAGATCAAAGGGCAGCAAACGTTTGTGGTCGCTGAGTATGACTACGGTTACATCCCGCCGATGCTCGACGTTACGCTCAAGTAACCGGAGGCTGTAAGGCAACGGGTTTGAAATCGGTGACAAACCCGTAGTGGATAGCATCGAGATATCCCGTCTGATGCAACTTACCCCCCCTCACTGGCTACAAGGATGTAGCTAGTGAGGGGGGTGCGCGCCGCACCTGTGGCGAGGGAGCTTGCTCCCGTAGCGGTCTGACAGCAGACGCTGCTCTCACTGACACGCCGCGATCCAAATGTGGGGAATCAGGTAGATACGCCTAGGCTGACAGGCCGTCACGGCAGCAAGCTCCCTCGCCACAGGTTCAGCGTCACATCACCGTTGCTTGGAGATTCAGGAAATATAAATCCCCGTCCCATTCAACTCAGTCATATTTACGCCAACCAACGTCACCGAGTTGTCGCCAAACGACAACAGCGCATTGTCCTCGAACATCGAGACATGGGAGCGGTAATCGTATTGCTGGCCCAGGTCAGGAATCCCCATGAACACCAGTTTATCGCTGCCCTGGTACCCCTCGATCCGGTCATTGCCAAAGAGGCCGTTGAACAGGAAAGTATTGCTGCCACCACCCGACACCATCAGGTCATTGCCCTCCCCACCGACGAACACATTATTGCCCTGGCCACCGATCAAATGATCGTCACCGCCCAAACCGAATAACCATTCCCCTGCAGCATGAGCGGTGAGGATATTGTCCTGCGCATCGCCGTTGGCAGAGGCCGTGTAGGGCGTCAAGGCTGTGCCGGCCAGCAGGCCTTGGCCGGTTACGTTATAGGTGACGTCGTAGGTGCTCCAGGGGACTGAATTCCACAATATGTAGGACTTCTCTTGGCTCACCAGCGCACCAATATCCCGGGTCATACTGATGCCGCCATAGGCGTCGTTGATATAGAGCGTGCCATCGCCATCGTTGGCAAAGCCGAAGCTGGCCAGTGGTTTGTGCAGTTCGAAGACGTTATCGCCCTGCCCGCCCAGCAGGATGTTGTAGCCACCGTCATCGCGAAAACGATCATTGCCCGCGCCGCCTTCCAGGAAGTCATTGCCGGCTCCGCCCTTGAGCAGGTCGTTGCCCTCGGTGCCGAGGATAAAGGTGTTACCGGTGTGTTTTTCAGCGTAGCGGTTCAGGTCTTCTACCCAGGTGGTTTCACGCGCAGCCTCTGTGAGGCTGGAGACCACGATGGTCGAATCCTTGCTCGTCAGATCGTAGAACTCGGAGGACGCGATACGCTCCAAGCCTTCGATATAACCGCTCAAGGAGTGAGCCTTGGCAACGCCCCAATTCAGCGTATTGGGTAAATGTGCCGAGAACGACGCGTAATTATCGGTAAAACTGACGAGGTTGTTTGCGGCTGAATCCCAGCCCCGGTCGTTACCCCAGAAGAGTGCCGAGGTATTGATGCCTTTGCCATCAATGGCTTTGAACACCGGGTCGTTCTCATAGCCGATATTCAACACCTGGGTATCACCCGAGCGCTGAGTGGGTGAGGCAAAGGTTACGTAGTTGGCGTCCTGATAAAAGCCGCCCCAGTGATCGTGGCTCAAAGTCGCCACGCTGTTGGCGCCCAGTGCGCCGAGGCTATGGCCGGTGACCAGGATGTCCTTGCCGCTCAAGCCCTGGCTCGCGGCGTAACGAGCGACGTTTTCGAGCAGGGCGCTGAAGGCGAACTTGGCGTAATTGGCGGCGTATCCAGGCAGTGCTGCGGCCGCCAGGTCGCTGGCCACATCACCCGCGCCATCCCAGGTCAAGCCAAAGGACGTGCCGCGAAAGGCGATGCCCATGGCAATCAGCCTGCCGCCCCCATCGTACTGCCCGAGAATCTCAACGTTGGCTGATGGGGCCAAGGCGGTCTCGCCCCAAAAGGTGCCTTGCGTGTCGACCTTCTGCGTCACGCCCAGTGCCTGCGCCCCAATAGGCGCCCAGCCACCCGTCGCCAGGGGTTTGCCAGTGGAGTCATACGCGTACTCGGATAAAACCAAGGCATTGTTCAGCAGCGCCTTGGCGTGCTCGCCCTTCATGCTCTTGTAATCGAAAACGCCCATATCCTTGGTCCCTTTTCAGATGACTATCAGATGGCCATCAACTCGCACAGCCGGGGACGATTGAGGGCGGGACGCAGGGGACTGTCAACGGTTATCTAAAAATTGAATAGCGCTCAGCAAGCCGGGCACCCAGCGGCTGCCCCGTGAACCGGCGTTGCAGGGCTACCGCACGCTCGCCAGCAACCCCAGAAACAGCTTGTGATCCAGGGGCGGCGTCACATCGGCATAGATCCCCTTCAACACTGCACCGTCGTTGGCGGCAGCGTCTCGCACCGGGTCCTTTTGCAACGGGCTGCACTGCGAGCCTGTAGCCATGAGCATTGCAAATCAGGGCAAATCGCTGGTCAGGCCAACAGGTCTCTCTTTTCGACGTCCCAGCTGTGCAATCAGGTAGGCGACGGAGTCGGCGTTGTTAAGTACCGTCAGGATGCGTTTAAGCGGATCGGTGCGGAAAACTCGCCGGGCATCGGCGAGGGTTTGGGTGCCGGTAACGGTGAGCAGCCTGTCGAGCACATGCTGTGTCGCCGTGCCCTGTGTAGGGTCTGTTTTGAGGCCGGTTGCAATATCGACAACCTGGAACAATTCATGGGTCGGGGTATTGAGCGACAGCCTTGAAAGATGGCGGTTTTCCAGGGTTATTTTAGTGTTACGGCCCTCAGGGGTTTGTGGATCAATCAGGTCATCAAAGGGATGGGTGGAATGCACGTAAGCCAAGTCCAACGTCTCACATACATGATGAGTGATTTCGTGAATGAGGGTAGTGGCACGGGCATGGACGCTGACATAGAACGGTTTTATCAACAAATGACCGTATTTCAGACCTGGATTGAAAAACACCTCGGTCAAGTACACCAGTTGAAGGGGGTCAGGGACAATCGTAAAGGCCATCAACGTGTGCCCGCCCTGAAGAGCCGGCAACCGCGAACGGCCAATGACAAATCGCGTTGAGTCCGAGGAGGTCAGTGAGGGCTCCATCAACGCAGTGCAGACCGTATCGACGATCTCCTGAATTTTTTCAAGGTGTTCGACCTCGAGCGTCTGCAAGCCGAAAAACGCTTTGATCTGTTTAACGAGCTCAGGTGCAGCAAGGGGGGTTTGTGCGATCAGGCGCAAATTTTCCTGGGCGTTCTTTGCATAAAATGTCGCCAAGGCAAGTGCATCGGTGATAACCCAGGACTCCCGAGCGTAAAGCGCTCGTATCTCGCGCATCCCGCTGGCCAATACATTCATACTGGAGCGCGCAAATGGCTCGGAGTAGAAGCGATTAAGTAATCGTGCAAGTGTGCGTCGCCCCGTCAGCACTGGGCCGGCGCTACTGAGCATCCACTGTTGTCGAGGGTTGAGCTGTACCTCAGGACCGACTTCGCCATCACCGATGATGCGCCAACCCTGGCCATGCTTGATGACTTGGAACACTTTCCCTGCCACCGCCGCGTAGTAATGGTTGGAGGTCGATCGGTAAAGGTTGAGTGAGGTGTCTTTGATCAGGTTGGCCAAGCTCGGTTCAAGGACTTCGAAACGCTGGAGCCGGGTGCGGGAAGCAGCGGTAATGTCCAGCGCGGGCCAGGACACCACAGAGGCCGCAGGTGTGGAAGGCGGCGGGATCGGCTCGGGTGCCGGGGGCATGCCGCCCTCTGATACAGGAGGCATGGAATCGCGCAAACCGACCAGCAAGGCAACCCCTCCAATGAAATGCCCCAGTGCCTCATGCCATTGGTGGCTTTGCAGCTCTTCGGAAGATGCTTTGAACAGTTTGAAGCTCTGCCAGACCACCAAGGGGTAAGCCAGTTTTCCGGCAAAAAACACGATGGCCTGCTTCACTCCCTCAGAGAACACGGCCTTGGCCGTCTCCCAGGCGGTGCCTGCATCAGCGGTTTTTTGGCAGCCCAGCAGCGTTGTCAGCAGCTCGACATTGTCGGTATACAACTGGTTGAACAAGGGCGCGGTGATGGGGTTGGATGCCAGTTGGAGAGTGGTGTTGGCTTGGGGTTGCTCCAGTGCGCTGGTCAGTGCCGCGTGGTCAACGGCCGGGACCACCAGCCGAACCCAACGTTGTAAGGCACCAGAGGCTGTCAACTCGGCACGCAGTGCGGCCTCCACCGTGTATTCCTTAAGGGTGTAGCCTGGGCTATAGGGGGCATAAAGGACTAGAGGCCCCTCGTCACCCGAGGTGGGACCGATCAGGTAAACCCCAGGGATCTTGATCGTCTTCCTCCCTCCATCAACCAGCAGTTGCAAAGGGCGGATCATCGCGTTGGCATCCACCACTGTCGCACGAGCGATCGCATCGGGCATGTCCATGATCTGTTGAATGAGCCCGAAGGCCGCCGCTGAAAGCTGGCCTTGCAACCTCATGCCATGCGCGTATTGCATCAGTTGCCACGGCAGTTGCTTGGCGAATCGCGTAGAGCGTTGCGCAAAGTCCGAGCTGGCGGAGCCCAATGCGGATTGGATGTACGTTTGATAAGCCGCGTTGATGTTCAGCGCCTGTGTCCGCGTTTTCAGCGTCTGCCCATCCAGGGTGTCAGGCAGCGGCGTTGTCCCGGTGCTGGCGACGAGGGGCACCTCATCCTTCCAATACGATTGATGACTCAAGGCATAGTCCAGCAGCGACTGATTGCGGGCAGGTGTACTGCCCTGCCCCGGTAGCCCGACTTCGACGTCATCAGGTGCGACGCTGTCCTGAACATCAAGCGCCTTCAGTAAAGTGCGGAGTTTCTTGCGCGTGAACTGAGCCAGGGAGTCGATCCCGTGCAGGTAATCCTGATTGTCGGTGACATTGTTTCGATACTGCTCCAACAATTCGACATAGAGCTGTTGATCGACAGCACTGGCGTTGCCGAACCATTGCAAACCCTGTTGCAGGATCATGGCCCGGACCATGTCCATGGCACGCTGCACGTTGGTGGGCGCCAGGTTTTGTGTGGCTTGAACCTGCCACAGCTTACGCAACTGTTCGACCGACAGTTTCATGGACAGGATGTGCGTCAGCTCACGGTCTTTTTGTTGAGCATAGGTTCGTTGCAAGTGCTCGACGAGGTTATCCTCGATCAGTTCAAGGGAACTGAGCGCATAGCGCGGATGTGAATCCCAATCCGGTTGCGCCAGGTTCGCCAGGAAAGCCTGTCGTTCGTCCGGGATTGCCAGGCGTCGGTCCAGCTCTGCTTTGAAGTGACTCAATGAGTGGAAACTTTCCAGGCCCAACTCGGGTGTCCATAGCAGCGTGCGACCGCAATATTGAGGGTCAAGCCCACCGCGCTCGGTCAGCACGAAACAGTTATTGAGTACCAGCGGGGTACTCTGCCCAGTCGGTACGACCTGCAAAGAAAACGCATCAGGGCGGAACCCATTGACGCCAGTGCGTAAGTCTCTGGCGTAAATACCTAACACGGTCAAAAGCACTTCGTAGTCGAGAGGCAATAAAGCATTGTTCCAGAGCCTGACTTGCACTTCCCCTGTCAAGCCCATCTCCATTGCCTTTCTCAGCAAGGGTTGCATGTTGGGGGACACGCTGTGGGTTCTACACAGGTACTGTTTAAACCCACCGACTGCACTGTTGATCAACGTATTGAAGGCAGTGGCGTCCATGCCTGAGACCTTGGTGGCGGGTTTGCCAGGAGCAGTTGAATAGACGTGCGTGTTAAGCGGATCGATAAGTGGGCCCGCTTCGCCACATAAACGCGCCAGAAAATAGTCGACCATACTGCTCGATGAGAGCAGTTGAGGTTTGTCAGTGTCACTCGAAGGGTTGCTGTATTGGCGTACAGAGAGGCACGCGGCCTGCAAGTGTTGCTGCTTGATGGCGTGCAGTTTGGTATTGAGATAGGTGATAACGGAACGCTCCAGGGAGGGGCGAAACGATAGGTGTTGTTCGATTTCGGCGCTGACATTTTCGAGTAAATGCACAGTTGTGCGCATTGCAGCCAGCGTTGGTGGAATCCTGGGTTCAGTCACCGTCGCCGTCCAGGTCTCTGCCAACTGGGTACTCCAACGCCCCATGGGTTCGAAGGTCAGTAATGTGGGGTCAATCATGCCACGCACATCCAGCACATGATCAACCAGGGCGTCGAGGTCCATCGTGCCCTGGCTAAGGCGATACTGATCAAGGGCGTATTCAAGATTGCGACCTTGTTTTTCGACAATGCCCTCCATGATGCGTTGGAAAATAACCCCGGTGATGGGGGCTTTGGTGACGTCGCAAGCCAGCAGGTCTACTTCGTCATAGCGTTCCGGCCTGGATAGATGTGATCTCCAGGCATCCGCATGCTGCCGCGGGTTGAGACCATCAAGCAGGTGGGTTTTGAGTGCTCCCAACTCGGTAAACGATTGCAGGCCCTGGTGGGGGGTATAGAGCAGCCAGGGCGAGCCATCGTCGCTTTTGTTACTGCTGATGATGAGTGTGCCTGCCAGCTCGGCCGGGGCCTGTTCAGGCTCACTCAGCAGTGCCTTTTCAACATCGATCGCAGGAGCAAGCGTTGTCGCGGGCTGCGCAGCCTTGAGCGGCAAGGCCTGTAGTTGCAGACGCTGCTCAACCGTCATCGTAGTTTGCTGTTGTTGCTCCAACGCCACCGTGAAAAAGGCATTGGCCATAGCATGGGTAAAAAGTTGTAGTCGTGAGAGCCCTGCGGCGGCCGGCAGCGCCCAAAATGTCTTGGGCTGTTGCTTCATATATACTTTCAAGCCCCGGGCCAATCCTTGGACTGATACGTCCCAACGCAACTGATCATCAGCTTCCCGAGTAGGCTGCTGGGGGTTGTAATAGCGCCGGGTCTCCCCGGCAGGCCAGTCATTGGCGACGAAATACCTGAGCACGGTTTCGCTCAAGGAGCGGGTGTTCGTATGTCGGGGCGTTGGCGTATCAGAGTTGCCTGATTTTCGGGATGCATCGATGACATAACTCTGCACTTGGATGTGGTGCTGATCGCCCCCCGTAAAAGACTGAGCCAATTCAGTGCAAATGTATTCATCCAGCAGCGAAGTGAAACTGGGCAGTTTGAGCAGCTCCTCGCGCATCAAACGGGCATTGTCGAGCAGGTTGTTGGAGAGGGTCGTATGTTGTGCTTCGAAGACAGCGCCGGCCACGGTGTGTGCGGTAATCGTCAGGGTCGCAGTGGGGGTTAGGGTTAGTTGCTGGGAGATGGAAAGGTAATCAAGCAACGCTTGGCGCTGCGACGCGTCTTTGAGCCACGAACCCAGTTGCGTCTTGAGTGCTTCATGGCTTTCCAGCTTTTCCAGACCACGCGCTGGCGTATAGAGAATAACCCCACCTTCCGGGGCGGGGCTCATGACGAATGCACCTGCAAGTTCAATAGCCGGTTGACCGAGCACGTTCAGCTGCAGGGTCTGGACGTGCATCGGTGCTTTTTGTGCCTGGCGCAAAGCATCGGTGGCCAGGTAAACGGAATCGAACCAGTCAAGGTCCTTGAGGGTAAAGTTACGGGTGCGTTGGCGCTCGCTCAGTTGCGTGCGATCAGTTTGGGTTTCGCTGAAAAAATACGGTGGGGTGTCGGTGCTCATTGAATGCTCTCCATACCGGACTGGCTACTGAAGATCACTCTGGCGTTCCACGTTTCAGCTCAGGGGCTACATATGCACCAGCGCTTCATACCCCGGTGGAATGCCCGACACATCCCGCGCCGTCCCCCCGGAAAAGCGCAAGTGCGCTCAACAGAGTACCGGTATCGCCCTCAGTGATGAACGCGTCCCGGAAGGCTTTCCCGGTCTGCGGGTTGAACAGGCCATCACGCTCAAACCGCTCAAACGCCTGGCGGGCCAGAACGCCGGACCACGTGTAGGAATACAGTTTGGCGCCATAGCTACCCATCGGTTGTTCGAAACTGTTGATCGGACGAGCGCCATCAGGCCACTGCAAATGCCCGACTTCAACATTGGCGTCGGTGAATACTTCATGCGGTGTGCGCCCGTCGCCATAGGTGCGGTGCAACTCGAAGTCAACGAGGCCCGTGAGCAAAATACTGGCGGTTTCCTGACTGGTCTGGGTATGAGCAAATCGGCTCATTTGCGTCGCCATTTTGTCAGGCAAGGGATCTCCCGTCTGCACATGCCCGGATAGATAGATCAGGAACGACGGCGTAAGGCAGAACTGCTCCAGCACTAGGCCGAAGAACTCCGTCGTATCGTGGCTTAATTGGCCCATGCCCGAAATCGCCCGGTAGGGGGCGGCGGACAACAGATGCTGCAGGCAGTGTCCGAACTCATGCAATAGGACCCTCAATTGCAGGTGATCCAGCAAGCAAGGCTGGGCCGCCGTAGGTCGTGGCAACTGGCTGCGCAGCACGGCTATGGGCCGTTGTGGGCGCCCCTCGGCAGTCATTCGGTGATTGCGCAAGCCCATTGCGGCGCCAATTTCGCCGCCCGCCACGCGGCGATAAGGGTCAATAAACAAATGTCCAATCGGCTGCGCGTACTCCCTGAGTTCAAATACCTGCACATCCGGGTGCCAGGTATCGACCGTGGCTTGTTCAATCAGCTCAACGCCGAACAGCGTTTGGGTGAACGTGCACAAGCGTTGCAGCACTGTCTCCAACGGGAAGTAGAGGCGCACTGCGTCCTGGGAGACACCCGCCACGTCCTGGCGAATTTTTTCCGCGAAAAAGTCGTAATCCCACGGTTCTAGCGCATCGACTCCCCGTTGCGCGGCATAGCGTTGCAGTTGTTGTGCATCATGGGCAAATGTCGTGCGTGCCTGATCAATCTGTTGATGCACACAGGCAGTGACCTCATCGGTCGTCTCCGCCATTTGTTCCACCAGCGCCAGCTCGGCGAAGTTGGCATAGCCCAGCAATTGTGCTTTCTGGTGACGACTGTCGAGCAACACGGTCAGAACCGCTTCATTGTCAGTGGCAATGGCGTCAGGCCCCGTGCCCACGGCACGGCTGTAGTAAGCCAGCATCATTTCCTGGCGCAAGGCTCTATGGTCGGCGTAGCTCATCACCTCCTGAAAGGATTGCTTCGAAAGGGTTAATAACCATCCCCCCAGGCCTGCGTCCCGAGCCGCGAACTCCATGCGCGCCAGGGCTGCGTCAGGTAGTCCGCTCAGCAGCGCCTTGTCTTGAATGTGCTTACGCCATGCGTCACTGGAGTCGCTCACACGACGCAGGAACTCGTGGCTGAATTCATCGATTTGCAGGTTCAACGCTTTCAGCCGTCGCTGCTTTTCAGGAGAAAGATCAAGGCCAGCCAAGTGGTACTTGCGCAATATTTTACGCAACGCGCTGTGGCGTTGTTCATTGAAAAGGGTCGCGATCGGGCTGTCGGCAAGTTGTCGGTGCAGTTGATACAGGTCGTTGTTCCCGGCCAACTCAACCCTGTACTGCATGGCCAGCTCATAACTGCGGTGTGATGCCAGCGTCCATGCAGGCCCTTGGGGGTGGGAGTCAAGCAGCTCGATGATTTTGAGAACGCCATCCAGGCGAGCCTCCAACGCCTCCACTGCTTGCACCAGGTCGTCCCAGGTGGGGAATGGCGTCTGGCTGGCAATGATCGTGGCGGTGGTGTTGCGACTTTCAGTGATGATCTGCTCAATGGCGGGCACCAAGTGTTCTGCTCGGATGGCAGAGAACGGTGGCAGGTCGTAGGGCAGTAACAGTGGATTGCTTTCAGGCATGAAGTCACTCTTCAAAGGTAGCTGTCGAAGCAGCCAGCCTAGGGAGTGAATCATCGTTGGATGGGATAGATAGGTATGGGTAATAGTCTGGTCGGCAGGCTAACTCAATCAACATCAAACCTTGAGCCCCCGCCTTTGCGGGGGCTCTAGAGAAGGTCGAGGCGGTTTGAAAATCCGAATCAAAGGTGCAACGCGGGCTTGGACTCGCGAACGCCATGCACAGAAGGGACCCGAACACGCAGCGCAATCAGCACCGCAGCCAGCAGCATCAGCACCGCTGCCGCTATGAATACGCCCGCGCTGCCACCGAGGCTGAACACTGCACCGCCAGCGGCGGCGCCCGTGGCGATGGCGGACTGCACAGAGGCCACCACCATCCCCCCGGCGCTTTCCGCCTGATCAGGTACCGCGCTGGCGACCCAGTTCGACCACGCCACCGGCACACCGCCAAAGGCCAAGCCCCAGATTGCCAGCAGTACCGCCTGCCCCGGCAACGAGGGCGGCAACAGCACCAACGCCAGTGCTGCAACCCCGACCAGCACAGGCATTAACACCAGAGTGGCCAGCGGGTGACGCTCCAGCAACTTGCCGGCCAACAGTGTGCCGACGAAGTTCGCCACCCCGAAGCCCAGCAACATCAGCGACAGCCCTTGCGGGCCGATGCCGGTAGTGCCTTCCAGGAATGGCCGAACGTAGGTGAACATCGCGAAGTGGCCGCTGTGCACCAGCACACAACCGAACATCCCCATGGCGATGCCCGGGCGCTGCAACACTTCGAAAACCGTGCGCAGACGTGCCGGCCGGCGCGGCGCGAGGCGCGGCAACGTCAATGACTGAAACGCCAGGGTCACCATGCCGACCGCCGCCGCTGCAAAGAACGCACTGCGCCAGCCGTACAGCCCGCCCAGATAGCTGCCCAGCGGTACTGCAACGACCGTCCCGATGGCAATCCCACTGAAAATAATCGACAGAGCCCGAGGCAACAGCGCACTTGGCACCAAGCGCATCGCCACCGCCGCAGCCATGCTCCAGAACCCGCCAAGGGCAATCCCCAGCAAGATGCGCATCAACAGCAGCACCGCGAAGCTGGAAGAAACGGCGACCAAAAGATTGGAGGCAACCATCAACGTGGAAAACCCCAACAACACCCAACGTCGGTCGATGCTGCGGGTCAGGCCTGGCACCAACAAACCGGCGAACAGCGCTACCACTGCTGTCACCGTTACCGCCTGGCCAGCCAGTGCTTCGGACACGCCCAGATCAGTCGCCATCAGTGTTAACAAACTGGCCGGAAGGTACTCCGCGGTCAGTAATCCGAACACCCCCATTGCCAACGAGAAGACGGCCATCCACGCGGGGGCCGCAGGCTCTGCATCCGAGAAGGCGTCGGGATGGCGGTTGGATACGGCATTACACACACAGTCAGTCATTACAGGGATCTCCCAATCATCATGGCGACCCGCAGTCTAGGCGCGCGAACCCGGATGATCTATGATCCAAAATCTCTCATTTTTGACTAAAACACCTGAACAATGTCTGCAGAACAGTTTGCTCTTGCCTCGGATCTCATCAACGAGCTGTTGCGCGGCATGCGCCTGCGTGGCGTCGAATACCGGCGTATACAAACCAGTCCGAGTTTCGGTTTGGGCTTCGCTGAAAAACCTGGGCATGCCTGGTTCCACTTCATGGCCGTCGGTAATGCGGTCCTGCGAATGGAGGACGGCACCACCTACGCGCTGTCTGCCGGCAACGCCGTGTTCATCTCCCACGGCGCGGCCCATCAACTGTATTCCCATGCGGACGTTCCCGTTCAGGACATCGACCGCCTAGACGGCGTCCCACTCGGTGACACCGTGAGCGCGGTGCACACCGGAACCGATGCCAGCCCAACGCCGAGCACCATTTTGTTCAGTGGTTGTATGGAGTTTGAACTGGGCAGCATCCATGGCCTCGGCAAACTGATGCCGGGCCTGATGTTGATTGATGCCGACGGCCAGCGCTACCCTGGACTGGTGCCTATTCTGACCACCATGGAGCGCGAAGTCAGCGCCGCACGTGTGGGCTTCGCCGGTATCCTTGCGCGGTTGGCCGACGTAGTGGCCGCCATGGTCGTTCGCGGCTGGGTGGAGTGCGCCTGCGGTAATGCCTCTGGCCTGGTCGCCGCCTTGCGCGATCCCCGCTTGGCCGGTGCACTGCTAGCGCTCCATCAACAACCGGGCCGCGACTGGACCGTTGCCCAGTTGGCAGAGCAATGCAATACCTCACGCTCAGCCTTCGCGGATCGCTTCCAGGTGACGATTGGCATGACGCCGCTGCGCTATGTCACCGAACTGCGAATGCGGCTCGCAAGCCAGTGGCTGACCCTCGAAAGGCTGCCGATCGAAGAGGTAGCACAGCGCTTGGGCTATACATCCCAAGCCGCTTTCAGTCGCGCATTCAAGCGTATTACGGGCAAGACACCGGGGTTAAGTCGCAAGGTGAGGCAGCCCGCTGTTACTTGAAGCTGAGCGCACGTAGTCGACGGTCTGTGCCTCTGAATCATTTAACGCCCGTTACGTCGAGGAATGGGTCACGGCAGTGCACAACCGACTAAAGGACTGTCAAGTATGACAGTAGACGCCTGCAACGCCTCATCTGAGAATGAACGCCACGCGGCGAGAATCCCCAGCCTCTGATACTGGGCCAGCACGTTTGCCGCCAGCACTCGATGAGGGGCTCAGTCATGGAGATCACTGAATGCCGTGCCGCAGACAACGTCATCTTGACACTAAAGCAGCCGATGAACGCGCGACGCACACGCCTGCTGTGCGGTTATCTGCGCCAGATCAATCCGCCGGCCGAGTATTTGATCCTGGTCGAGGAATGGACGGCGCAAGCCCATTACGTGCAGTTCAACCAAATTACAGGGTGCGCGCGCATCACCAAAAAACTGCGGCCACACCCGGCCTGAGCATCTCCTCATGAACTTGCGCCCACGCGCCATCAGCGTAACGCTGGCGATCGGCTTGCTCACTACCATGGGAGTGGCACAGGCAGAACGCGCCCTCATCGAGCCGTCGCAGATACAAGAAGCGTTAACGATTGAAACAGCGATCGAGGCTCAAAGTGCCACAGCCGCCCCCACCGACACCGCTTGGTATGCCGTCCTCAAAGGCAGTACGCCCGTCCTCATCACCGCGCCCCACGCCACGAAGCCCTATCGAGAAGGCAGCTATCGTTTTTCCGACGGCGCAGGCACGGCGGCGCTGGCCAAACTGCTCAATACCTTAACCTGCGCAACGGTCATTTATACCCAATACCGCAGCCCATCCGACCCCAACTACTACGACGACAATGCCTTCAAGGCCGAAGTCGCCGAGCTGATCAAACAGCACAAGCCCAAGCTATTGATTGACCTCCACGGCAGCAGCACCTCGCGCCCCTACGATGTCGACTTTGGCACCATGGAAGGGACGTCGTTGCTGAGCCGCACGGATATCGTCCCTTCCTTGCGCAAAGCGTTGCGCAAGGAAGGGCTTCGCAACTTCTCAGACGACTACTTCCCTGCCGCCAAGCATCCTACGCTCACACGATTTGCCTCCTCTCTCGGCGTTCCCAGCGTTCAGCTGGAAATCAACAGCACTTGGCTGCTTCCATCGCAGGGGGATATCTATGCCCAACGTTTCTCCCAATTGCTGCAAGGCCTTACCCGGTACATTCGAAATACAAATGACACTGAAAAC
>NZ_WKCD01000061.1:0-24300 GCF_021606625.1 Pseudomonas sp. PA-4-8C | reverse complement strand
ATCCTGTTTACCCAGGTCGCCATGCGCCGTTCCATGACCAAGGCGCAGGTCGCCGAACTGAAATTCCCGGTGCCGTTCTGGCCCTATGCGCCGGCAGCGGCCATTGTGTTCATGCTGTTTGTGTTTGGTGTACTCGGTTACTTCCCGGACACCCAGGCGGCGTTGATGGTGGGCGCCGTGTGGATCGTGCTGCTGATCATCGCCTACTGGCTGTGGGTCAAGCCTGCCGCCGGGCAAACGGCCAAGGTCGATTACGACCCGGTTTTGTCTCATCGATAACTTAGGGAGGCGTTGATGAAAACGCTTTGGCAACACTGCCACGTCGCAACCATGGCCAACGGTAAATACTCGATCATCGAGGATGCCGCCATGGTGACTGCCGGCTCGCTCATCGAGTGGGTCGGCCCCCGCAGCCAGGCGCCGACGGCGGATTACACCCAGGTGCATGACCTGCAAGGCGCGTGGGTCACCCCCGGGCTGATCGATTGCCACACCCATACGGTGTTTGGTGGCAACCGCAGCGGCGAATTCGAGCAGCGCCTTGAAGGCGTCAGCTACGCCGAGATCGCGGCCAAGGGCGGCGGCATTGCCAGTACCGTGCGCGCAACCCGTGCGGCAACCGAGGATGAGCTGTTCTTGAGCGCCGAAAAGCGCCTGCGTAGTTTGCTGCGTGACGGCGTGACCACGGTGGAGATCAAGTCCGGCTACGGCCTGGACCTGGCCAACGAACGCAAGATGTTGCGCGTGGCCCGGCGCCTGGGTGAAGCGCTGCCGGTCAGCGTGCGCGCCACGTGCCTGGCCGCCCACGCGTTGCCGCCGGAGTACAAAGACCGTGCCGACGACTACATTGAGCACATCTGCAAGGAGATGCTGCCGGCGCTGGCAGCAGAAGGGCTGGTGGATGCGGTGGATGCCTTCTGTGAATACTTGGCCTTTTCCCCCGAACAGGTCGAGCGCGTATTCAAGGTTGCCCAACAGCTTGGCTTGCCCGTGAAGCTGCACGCCGAGCAGCTCTCATCGCTGCACGGCTCCAGCCTGGCGGCGCGTTACCACGCGTTGTCGGCCGATCACCTGGAATTCATGACCGAAGAAGACGCCATCGCCATGGCCGCTGCCGGCACCGTCGCCGTGTTGCTGCCGGGCGCTTTTTACTTCCTGCGTGAAACCCAGTTGCCGCCCATGGACGCCCTGCGCAAGCACGGCGTGAAGATCGCCATCGCCAGCGACCTTAACCCCGGCACCTCGCCGGCGCTGTCGGTGCGGCTGATGCTGAACATGGCCTGCACCCTGTTTCGCATGACCCCGGAAGAAGCCCTGGCCGGCGCCACGCAACACGCGGCCACCGCTTTGGGCCTGGGCGATACCCATGGTTCGCTGGAAGTGGGCAAGGTCGCGGACTTTGTCGCCTGGCAGATCGACCGCCCCGCCGACCTGGCCTACTGGCTGGGTGGCGAACTGGATAAACGCGTCGTGCGCCACGGCGTCGACGTCACTGTTTGAGAGGATGCTGTTGTGGATAAGGTTCTGACATTCAAACAAGGCCGCGTACCGCTGCTGATCAGCATGCCCCACGCCGGCCTGCGCCTCACCCCTGCGGTCCAGGACGGGTTGATCCCCGAGGCGCAAAGCCTGCCGGACACCGACTGGCATATCCCCCTGTTGTATGACTTTGCCCAAGAGCTGGGCGCCAGCACCCTGGCAGCGGAGTACTCGCGGTTTGTCATCGACCTGAACCGGCCTTCCGACAACACGCCGCTATATGCCGGCGCTACTACCGGCCTGTACCCAGAGACGCTGTTCGACGGCGTGCCGTTGTTCCGTGCAGGGCAAACGCCCTCCGACGAAGAGCGGGCCAGCTACCTGCAAAAAATCTGGGGGCCGTACCATCGCCAACTGCAAGAAGAACTGGCGCGCCTCAAGGCCGAATTCGGTTATGCGTTACTGTTCGACGCGCACTCGATCCGCTCGTTGATCCCGCACCTGTTTGACGGCAAATTGCCGGACTTCAATTTGGGTACTTTCAACGGCGCTGCGTGCGACCCGCAGCTGGCCAGCCAGCTGGAAGCCATCTGCGCTCAGCATCCGCAATACACCCATGTGTTGAATGGGCGCTTCAAGGGCGGCCATATCACCCGTCACTACGGCAACCCGGCGCAGGATATCCATGCGGTGCAGCTGGAGTTGTGTCAGAGCACCTATATGGAGGAGTTCGAACCGTTCCGTTATCGCCCTGATCTGGCCGAGCCGACGCAGGTGGTGTTGAGGCAGTTGCTGGAAGGGCTGTTGACTTGGGGGCAGAAGCACTACCGGTAATTGTTGCTGCTGCTGCAATAGCTTTCGCGAGCAAGCCCGCTCCCACACTTGACCGCGCGCTATCATGAGAATGCGCTCCAAATGTGGGAGCTGGCTTGCCTGCGATAACGGTGGTTCAGCAACACTTTTATCAACTGACACACCGCCATCGCAGGCAAGCCAGCTCCCACACTGTCGCCAAGACCGAAGCTTCTACCCGCGATGACTCATCCCAGGCTGGCCTGCGCCAAACCTACAACCGCATGTGCTATCGCTCCGAAGCGCCTGATCCAGCAGAAGGCTGGCCCACGGTTGTTTGCGGGCTCGCGGCCAAGTGCCAGAGGTGGATCGGCTGTATGACTATCTGCTCGGTTATCTGAGGCGCGAACTGCTGACACAGGTCTAAGTGCTCAAGGACATGCTCATTGCACAATTCGGGTTTATGATGCCAGACGGCAAAATAATAGACGTCCCCCCAGGGATGAACCCGACACCCTACGGAGCACGCAATGCAGACTTGGTACCCGCAGATCAAACCCTACGCCCGGCACGATCTGGCTGTCGATGACACCCACACCCTGTATGTCGATGAAAGTGGCTCCCCCGAAGGCTTGCCTGTCGTGTTCATCCATGGCGGCCCCGGTTCCGGTTGCGACGCCCAGAGCCGCTGCTATTTCGACCCGAACCTCTACCATATTGTCACCTTCGACCAGCGTGGCTGCGGCCGCTCCTCGCCAAGGGCGAGCCTGGAGAACAACACCACTTGGGACCTGGTCGCCGACCTTGAACGCATCCGCGAGCACCTGGGCATCGACAAGTGGGTGCTGTTCGGCGGCTCCTGGGGCTCGACCCTGGCCCTGGCCTACGCGCAAACCCATCCCGAGCGTGTGCTCGGCCTGATCGTGCGCGGCATCTTCCTCGCCCGGCCCCAGGATATTCGCTGGTTCTACCAGGAGGGCGCGAGCCGTCTGTTCCCGGATTACTGGCAGGACTACGTGGCCCCGATCCCGGTGGAGGAGCGCCACGATATGATTGCCGCTTACCACAAGCGGCTGACCGGCAATGACCAGATCGCCCAGATGCACGCGGCCAAAGCCTGGTCGGGCTGGGAAGGCCGCATGCTGGGCCTGTGCCCGAGCCCACAACATGTGGAGCGGTTTTCCGAGCCGCAGCGCGCCCTGTCCATCGCACGTATCGAGTGCCATTACTTCACCAACAACTCCTTCCTGGAACCCAACCAGCTGATTCGCGATATGCACAAGATCGCCCATCTGCCTGGCGTCATCATCCATGGCCGCTACGATATGATCTGCACGCTGGATAACGCCTGGGAGTTGCACCAGGCCTGGCCCAACAGCGAGTTGCAGGTGATCCGCGAGGCGGGGCATGCGGCATCCGAGCCGGGTATCACTGACGCGCTGGTACGCGCGACCGGCGAAATGGCCCGGCGCTTGCTCGACCTGCCGCCTGAAGAAGCATGAAGGGCCTGTTGCAGCGGGTGCGTGGCGCCCGGGTCGAGGTTGCGGGTGAGGTGATAGGCTCAATCGACCAGGGTTTGCTGGTGCTGGTCGCCGTCGAGCCTTCAGATACGCCCGAAAGCGCCGACAAACTGCTGCACAAGCTGCTTAACTATCGGGTGTTCAGTGACGAGGAGGGCAAGATGAACCTCTCCCTCAAGGACATCGGCGGCGGTTTGCTGCTGGTGTCGCAGTTCACCTTGGCGGCGGATACCAAGAGCGGGCTGCGGCCCAGCTTCTCCACGGCGGCTCCACCGGCCCTGGGAGCGGCGCTTTTTGATCACTTGTTGTTACAAGCGCAACAATTGCATGGCAAGGTGGCGTCAGGGCGTTTTGGCGCTGATATGCAGGTGCACTTGGTCAATGATGGCCCTGTGACCTTCCTCTTACAGACATGAATGTATGAAAAGCGACGTTAATGCCTAAAAACGCAGGGTTTCGCTACAAATACTTCACTGTCCCTGATGCGTTGTCTCGCGGGCTACTAGATAATCGCGCGCTACGGGGATCAGCGTTGTTTGGTCCATTTTTGACTTAGGTAGAGCCTTGTCCGATGGCCTTTGGGGAATCATTTTGCCCTTGGGGAGTCGGAACATTGCTCGCCAACCTGGCATATAGATAGCTGGCCGTTGGTTTTTTGATCTGTTTTCGGCGAGGGTTGCTCGTGATTGTTAGTCCCTGTAATGCACCAAAATTGTCTGCCAAACGGTTACGAAACGCACTGGTGACGGGCTCTGCCCTGTTTTGCCTGTTCGGCGCGGGTCAACTGTGGGCGTTCAGTCTGGATGATGTGTCGGCCAAGGCGAAAGAGCTGGCCGGGCAGAAATACGAAGCTCCGCGCAGCAATTTGCCGAACGAATTCCGCGAAATGAAATTCGCTGACTACCAGAAGATTCGTTTCCGCAATGAAAAAGCCGAGTGGGCCGATCAGAACACCCCGTTCAAGCTGTCCTTCTATCACCAGGGGATGCATTTCGACACCCCGGTGAAAATCAACGAAGTCACCGCCGACAGCGTGCACGAAATCAAGTACGACCCGACGCGTTTCGATTTCGGCGACGTGAAATTTGATCCTAAAGCCACCGAACAGCTGGGTTACGCCGGTTTCCGTGTGCTTTTCCCGATCAACAAGGCCGACAAGCAAGACGAAATCATGACCATGCTCGGCGCCAGCTATTTCCGCGTCGTGGGCAAAGACCAGGTGTATGGCCTGTCTGCCCGTGGCATGGCGATCGACACTGCGTTGCCGTCTGGCGAAGAATTCCCGCGTTTCACCGAGTTCTGGATCGAGCGTCCAAAACCGGGTGACAAGCATCTGGTGATCTTTGCGCTGCTGGATTCGCCACGCGCCACTGGCGCCTACCGCCTGATCCTGCGCCCTGGCACCGATACCGTGGTGGACGTCAAATCCCAGATGTTCCTGCGTGACAAGGTCAGCAAACTGGGCGTTGCGCCGTTGACCTCGATGTTCCTGTTCGGCGCCAACCAGCCGTCCAAGGTCCTCAACTACCGTCGCGAGCTTCACGATTCCAGCGGCCTGTCGATCCACGCCGGCAATGGCGAGTGGATCTGGCGTCCACTGAACAACCCTAAACACCTATCGGTCAGCAACTTCAGCGTCGAGAACCCGCGTGGGTTCGGCCTGCTGCAGCGTGGTCGCAACTTCAGCCACTACGAAGACCTGGACGACAACTACGACAAGCGCCCGAGCGCCTGGATCGAACCTGAAGGCGATTGGGGCAAAGGCTCCGTCGACCTGGTCGAGATCCCGACTGCCGATGAGACCAACGACAACATCGTGGCCTTCTGGAGCCCGGCCGAACTGCCGGAAGTCGGCAAGCCGCTGGACGTGGCCTACCGCCTGCACTGGACATTGGACGACGCGGCCTTCCATTCGCCGGACAGTGCCTGGGTCAAGCAGACCCTGCGCTCCACCGGTGACGTGAAGCAATCCAACCTGATCCGTCAGCCCGATGGCAGCGTGGCCTACCTGGTGGACTTCGAGGGCCCGTCCCTGAAGAAACTGCTGCCGGACGCTCCGGTACGTAGCCAGGTGAGCGTGGGTGATAACGCCGAACTGGTTGAAAACAGCGTGCGTTACAACGAACACACCAAAGGCTGGCGCCTGACCCTGCGTATGAAGATCAAGGACGCAAGCAAGCCGACCGAAATGCGTGCGGCGCTGGTGCAAGATATCGTGCAGCCTGAGCCTGAGTCGGTTTCCAACCATGTGCTCAAGGCCGACAAAGTCTTGGCCAAGCAGCATGAGAAGCAGGCCAAGAAAGACGCCAAGGACAAGGAAGCCAAACAGCCTGAGGCTGCCCCAGCCACGCCGGAGCCGATCAAGACCGAGCAAGTCCTGACCGAAACCTGGAGCTATCAGTTGCCTGCCGATGAGTAATTCTCAAGTCAAGCCAGAGACTCTGTCCGAGTACCTGGCGCATCTACCCATGACGGCTGAGCAGCGCGCCGAGCTGGCGGGCTGCAAGTCCTTCAGCGAGTTGCACGAACGTCTGTCGTCCAAGACCTTCGACGCACCGGCCGACGCTGCCCAAGCGTCGGTTGGCCGCCGCTTGACCCTCAACAGCGCCGAAGAGCTGCAAGACGCCGAGATGCTGGCGCTCGATGCCAGCGGTCGTGTGTGCCTCAAGGCCACGCCGCCGATCCGCCGGACCAAAGTGGTGCCCGAGCCTTGGCGTACCAACATTCTGGTGCGCGGTTGGCGCCGGATGACCGGCCGCACCAACCCGCCCAAGCCACCGAAAGACGAGCGGGTACTGCCGGCTGCGCGCTGGCGTACCGTGGGCTCGATCCGTCGTTACATCCTGTTGGTGCTGATGCTGGGCCAGACCATCGTGGCTGGCTGGTACATGAAAGGCATCATGCCGTACCAGGGCTGGTCGCTGGTCGACTTCGACGAAATTCGCAACCAGACCCTGCTGCAAACCGCTACCCAGGTACTGCCTTACGCACTGCAAACCAGCATCCTGATCATGTTCGGGATTCTGTTCTGCTGGGTGTCGGCTGGTTTCTGGACTGCGCTCATGGGCTTCCTGGAACTGCTGACTGGTCACGATAAATACCGTATCTCCGGTAAAAGTGCCGGTGACGAGCCGATTCCCAAGGATGCGCGCACCGCCCTGGTGATGCCGATCTGTAACGAAGACGTGCCGCGTGTATTCGCCGGTTTGCGTGCAACGTTCGAATCGGTGGCCGCGACCGGTGACCTGGATCGCTTCGATTTCTTCGTGCTCAGCGACAGTAACGACGCCGACATCTGCATCGCCGAACAGCAAGCCTGGCTCGACGTATGCCGCGAAGCCGGTGGTTTCGGCAAGATCTTCTATCGCCGTCGCCGCCGCCGCGTTAAGCGCAAGAGCGGCAACCTCGACGACTTCTGCCGTCGTTGGGGTGGTGACTACAAGTACATGGTCGTTCTTGACGCTGACTCTGTGATGAGCGGCGAGTGCCTGACCAGCCTGGTGCGCCTGATGGAAGCCACGCCGGATGCCGGGATTATCCAGACCGCGCCGCGTGCGTCGGGCATGGACACCCTGTATGCGCGCATGCAGCAGTTCGCTACCCGCGTATACGGCCCACTGTTTACCGCCGGCCTGCACTTCTGGCAGTTGGGTGAATCCCACTACTGGGGTCACAACGCTATTATCCGTATGAAGCCGTTTATCGAGCACTGCGCCCTGGCGCCGTTGCCCGGTAAAGGCGCGTTTGCCGGTGCGATTCTTTCCCACGACTTCGTTGAAGCCGCGCTGATGCGCCGTGCCGGCTGGGGCGTGTGGATTGCCTACGACCTGCCGGGCAGCTACGAAGAACTGCCGCCGAACCTGCTGGATGAACTCAAGCGTGACCGTCGCTGGTGCCACGGTAACCTGATGAACTTCCGCCTGTTCCTGGTTAAAGGCATGCACCCGGTGCACCGTGCGGTGTTCCTCACCGGCGTGATGTCTTACCTTTCGGCGCCGTTGTGGTTCTTCTTCCTGGTGCTGTCCACGGCCTTGCTGGCGGTGAACACGCTGATGGAACCGCAGTACTTCATGGCTCCGCGCCAGTTGTACCCGCTGTGGCCACAATGGCACCCGGACAAGGCGGTGGCGCTGTTCTCCACCACCATCGTGCTGTTGTTCCTGCCTAAACTGCTCAGCATCATCTTGATCTGGGCCAAGGGCGCCAAAGAGTTCGGTGGCAAGTTCAAGGTGACCCTGTCGATGCTGCTGGAGATGTTGTTCTCCATGCTGCTGGCGCCGGTGCGGATGATCTTCCACACCCGTTTCGTGCTCGCCGCGTTCCTCGGCTGGGCCGCTACCTGGAACTCGCCGCAACGTGATGACGACTCCACACCTTGGAGCGAGGCGGTCAAGCGCCACGGTCCGCAAACCGTGCTGGGCTTTTTGTGGGCGCTGCTGGTGGTGTGGCTGAACCCAAGCTTCCTGTGGTGGCTGGTGCCTATCGTCGGTTCGCTGATGCTGTCGATCCCGGTGTCGGTGATTTCCAGCCGCGTCAAGTTGGGCCTCAAGTCCCGCGACGAGAGCCTGTTCCTGATTCCTGAGGAATACAATCCGCCGCAAGCCCTGCTGTCGACCGAGAAGTACACCCACGAAAACCGTTGGCACGCCCTCAATGACGGCTTTGTGCGTTCGGTGGTCGACCCGCAGCAGAACGCCCTGGCCTGCGCCTTGGCGACCTCGCGGCACCGTGAGGCCGAGCCCATCGAGTACCTGCGCATGGAGCGGGTTCGCCACGCGTTGAAAGTCGGCCCGGCCGGCCTCAGCAACAGCGAACGCCTGGCCTTGCTCAGCGACCCGGTGGCCCTGGCTCGCCTGCATGAGCAGGTGTGGAGCGAAGGCCATGCCGAGTGGCTCGGCGCTTGGCGTGCCTCGATCAAGGCTGATCCGCACGCGCCATTGCTGCCCCTGCAACCACAGTCGCCCCAGGCCCAACCGGCCTGATTCAGGCACCCCCGAAGGCTCACTTCGGGGGTGTTTCAAACGTTGGTCCTACAGCGTTTTTAGCCCCTTCCTTTTTATTCCTAACTCCTTGTTATTTCGAAACAAAAGACCTTTGTTCGAAGCGTATTGCCGTGCCTGCGGCTGGGTTAGGATCGCCCCCCACATTGGACTCGCCACGGGGGCATTCATGATCAAAAGGTATTGTTTGGCATTGCTGATGGGCTTTTTCCTGGGGGGACATGCAGGCCTGCTTTACGCGGGCGCGCTGGACAACGCTGTGCGCCGTGGCGTACTTAAAGTCGGCACCACCCCCAATAACGTGCCGTTCGAAATGCTCGATAAGCAGGGACGCATCGTCGGCTTTGAAATTGACTTGCTCCACGCCATGAGCCGCGCGCTGGGCGTAGAACTTGAATTGGTAGCGGTGCCCTACACAGACTTACTGCCAGGGCTATTGGCGAACAAGTTTGATCTGATTGGCAGCGGCATGACGGTCACTCAAGAGCGCAACCTCAAGCTCAACTTCAGTGACTCGTTTATCGTGGTGGGCCAGACAGTGTTGCTGCATCCGCGCCTGGGCGGGCTGGTCGCCAGTATTGAAGAACTGGACGACGCCAGTTACCGCGTTGTTGCTACCCAAGGCACCACCGGCGAAGCCGCGGCACAGCGCTTTCTCGTATCTGCGCGGCTCAGCAGTGTGGCCAACCCGGAAGAAGGCGTGCGGCAGGTTTTAGAAGGCAAGGCCGATGCTTTTATCCATGATGCCCCCTACAACCTGATCGCAATGACTCGGCCGCAGAACAGCGCGTTGTTGGCGCTGGAACAACCCTTCACCTTTGAGCCCTTGGCGTTTGGCCTGAAAAAAGGTGATTACGACAGCCTCAATTGGATCAACCACTTCCTCAACCAGATCGCCCAGGACGGCACCTACGATCGCCTGCATGACAAGTGGTTAAGGGACACGGCCTGGATCGCCGAGATCGACTGATCGTCATAACTGCTTACACATCAACCCCTGATCGAGAGGCCGCGCTGAAGCGTCTGCGCCTGCGCTTCTCCGGGCCGCTGTCAGTGTTTTCCGACACACACCGATAACATTTACCGGTGAAACCTTTGTGGCGGACAACGAGTGGGTTAGGATCGCTCCCCGAAATGGCGCAGCCCTCTCGTGCGCCCACTTTATAAGAATCGTTCAGGGGTCTTGATGATGAAAAAGTATCTTTCGATGCTGATGCTTGGCGTCACCGCGCTGGTCGCTGCCACCGTGGCACAGGCCGGCGCCATTGATGAGGCGGTCAAGCGCGGCACGTTGAAAGTCGGCATGGACCCTACCTACATGCCGTTCGAGATGACCGACAAGCGCGGTGAAATCATCGGTTTCGAAGTCGACATCCTCAAGGCCATGGCCAAGTCCATGGGCGTCAAGCTAGAGCTGGTGTCCACCGGCTACGACGGCATCATCCCGGCCTTCCTGACCGGCAAGTTCGACATGATTGGCAGCGGCATGACCCTGACCCAGGAACGCAACCTGCGCCTGAACTTCAGCGAACCCTTCATCGTGGTCGGCCAGACGCTGCTGATCCGCAAGGAGCTGGAAGGCACCATCAAGTCCTACAAAGACCTGAACGACGAGAAATATCGCCTGACCTCCAAGCTCGGCACCACCGGTGAAATGGTTGCCAAAAAGCTGATCTCCAAAGCCAAGTACCACGGCTACGACAACGAGCAGGAAGGCGTGCTCGACGTGGTCAACGGCAAGGCTGACGCCTTCGTCTACGACGCGCCGTACAACGTGGTGGCCGAGAAAAAAGTCGGTAACGGCAAGCTGGTGTTCCTGGACGAACCCTTCACCTTTGAACCCCTGGCGTTCGGTTTGAAGAAAGGCGATTACGACAGCATCAACTTCATCAACAACTTCCTGCACCAGATCCGTAACGACGGCACCTACGATCGCATCCATGACAAGTGGTTCAAGAGCTCCGAGTGGCTCAAGGACATGGAATAAGGCCTGACACCGAGTTGCCTGTATCGCAGGCAAGCCAGCTCCCACATTTGACTGTATTCGCACATCAACCTGTGGGAGCGGGCTTGCCCGCGATGGCGGCCTATCAGGCGACACCTATGCGGAAAGTGAAATGAAACAGAAAAAAGCCCAATGGCCCTGGCACCTGCTGACGGTGGTCGTGCTGGTCGGCCTGGCGGGTGCCTTGTATTACGCCACCTCGTTGATGTCCTACGAGTGGCGCTGGAACCGCGTCCCACAGTACTTCGCCTATCAAGCCGAGACCTCCCAGCGCGCCGCGGATATTTCCACCGTGGTCGAACTGGTGCGCAACGGCGATACGGCCGAAGTCACCCTGCGCAACGACGCCGGGGTCGAGCAAAAGCTCACGGTTGCCGATAACAGCCTGCAAGTGGCACGCGGCGACGATGTGGCTGAAGGCGATGTGGTCGGCGTGACCCGGCAATGGGCACTGGGGCCGTTGATGTGGGGCTTGTGGACCACATTGTGGCTGTCGGTAGTGTCCGGCATCCTGGGCTTGGCGATTGGCTTGGCGACCGGGCTGTGCCGGCTGTCGAAAAACCCCACCTTGCGCGACCTGTCGACGATCTACGTCGAGCTGGTGCGCGGTACGCCGCTGCTGGTGCAGATCTTCATTTTCTATTTCTTTATCGGCACGGTGCTCAACCTGTCCCGGGAGTTCGCCGGGATCGCCGCGCTGTCGTTGTTCACCGGTGCCTACGTGGCAGAAATTGTGCGCGCCGGCGTGCAGTCCATCACCCGAGGCCAGGACGAAGCTGCACGCTCCCTGGGCTTGAGCGCCAGCCAGTCGATGCGCCATGTGGTATTGCCGCAGGCGTTCAAGCGCGTGTTGCCACCACTGGCCGGGCAATTTATCAGCCTGGTCAAGGACACGTCCCTGGTGTCGGTGATCGCGATTACCGAGTTGCTCAAGAGCGGCCGCGAGGTGATCACCACCTCGTTCTCGCCATTTGAAATCCTGTTCTGTGTGGCGGGCTTGTACCTGCTGATCAACCTGCCGCTGTCGAAGATGGCCAGCCGGCTTGAGCGGAGGCTCGCCCAAAGTGATTGAAGTGCGCGATCTGGTAAAAGTCTTCGATACCCGTGGGCAAGTGGTGCGCGCGGTGGATCATGTCACCACTCAAGTGGCCAAGGGCGAGGTGCTGGTGGTGATCGGCCCCTCGGGCTCCGGCAAGTCCACCTTCCTGCGCTGCCTTAATGGGTTGGAGGAATTCGATTCGGGTTCGGTGAGCATCGACGGCCTGCAACTGGCCGACCCGAAGACCGACGTGAATGCCTACCGCCGAGAAGTGGGCATGGTGTTCCAGCACTTCAACCTGTTCCCCCACATGACCGTGCTGGAAAACCTGTGCCTGGCGCAAAAGGTCGTGCGCAAGCGCGGCAAGCCAGAGCGCGAGGCCAAGGCCCTGGCGCTGTTGGAAAAGGTCGGCATCGCGCAGAAGGCCCACGAGTTTCCATCGCGCCTGTCTGGCGGCCAGCAGCAGCGCGTCGCCATTGCCCGGGCCCTGGCGATGGAGCCCAAGGTGATGCTGTTTGACGAGCCCACCTCGGCCCTCGACCCGGAAATGGTCGGTGAAGTGCTGGACGTGATGAAGACCTTGGCCCTGGAAGGCATGACCATGGTGTGCGTCACCCACGAGATGGGCTTTGCCCGGGAAGTGGCAGACCGGGTGTTGTTTTTCGACCACGGCAAACTGCTGGAAGACGCCGCCCCGGTCGAATTCTTCAATGCGCCAAAAGACCCCCGCGCCCAAGCCTTCCTGCGCCAGGTCCTATGACTGTAGGAGCGAGCTTGCTCGCGAAAAACGTCAACGATAACGCCACGCACCCTGAATGAACGCGGCGGCCTTGGGTTTTTCGCGAGCAAGCTCGCTCCTACAGGGGTGGTGTTTCAGAGCTTGAATTTGGCGACCAGCGTCTGCAAATCCAGGCTCAACCGCGTCAACTGAACACTCGCCGCCGCTGTTTCCTCGCTGGCGGCGGCGGTCTGTTCCGACACGTCCCGCACCTTCAACACACTGCGATTGATCTCCTCGGCCACCGCGCTTTGCTGTTCCGCCGCGGCGGCGATCTGCGGGTTCATTTCCTGGATAACCGAGACCGTGCGGGCAATGGCGATCAGGGCGTCGCCGGCGTCGCGGGTCAGGGCGACGCTGTTGTCGGTCAGGTTGCGGCTGCTGTCCATGATGTCCGCCACCTGTTGGGTGCCGTTATGCAGGCCGAGGATCAGCCCTTCGATCTCCTCCGCCGATTCCTGGGTGCGTTGGGCCAGGCTGCGCACTTCGTCGGCGACCACCGCAAACCCTTGGCCGGCAGTGCCCGCGCGCGCCGCTTCGATGGCGGCGTTCAGGGCCAGCAGGTTGGTCTGCTGAGACACGGATTTGATCACGTCCAGCACACTGGCAATCTTCTGGCTCTCCTGTTGCAGCGCGAGCATCGCACGGCCCGACAGCGCCATTTCACTGGCCAGGTTGCCAATCTGCTCCACGGCCTGGGTGACCACCTGCTCACCAGCGCCGGCCTGCTGGTCGGCTTCATTGGCTGCCACCGAGGCGCGTTCGGCGTGGCGCGCCACTTCCTGGGCAGTGGCGAGCATTTCATTCATTGCCGTCGCCACTTGGTCGGTTTCATCTTTCTGCTCGTTGAGCCCGTTGCGGGTCTGCTCGGTGACCGTGGATAACTGCGTGGCCGCGCCGGCGATCTGCCGGGCGCTGTCACCAATACTGCTGATCAGGCTACGCAGGTTGCGGGTCATTTGCCCGATGCTTTGCTGCAACTGGCCGAGTTCGTCGCGACGGTCTACTGGCATGTCATGGCTAAGGTCGCCCTCGGCAACACGGTGGGCAGCGCTGAGGATTTCCCGCAGTGGCACCGCAATCTGCCGGGCAATCCACCAGGCGGCCAGCGCGCCGAGTGCCAGGGCCGCCACCGTCACACTGATCAGCAATGTACGGGTGTGGTCCGCCTCGTCGTTACGCTTGGCGTTCTGGCTCTGGCTCAACAGGTTACTGCTTTCACGCAGGTTATTGAGTTGCTGTTCGAAGCGGTTTTGCACGGTTTCCACGTTGAGCTGGGCTTCCTTGAGCTTGGTCAGTTGCTCTCGATAATTGGCCAGGTCGGTCTTGAGCAGTGCCGAGTCGACTGGCAGCGCTGTGACTGCCGCTTGCGCGATCTCCAGGGCGTCAAGCGCCTTGCCGAGGGTCTCTGCATAAGTTGCCAGCGATTGCGCGGCCCAGGCGGGGCTCTGGGCTCGATCTTCGGCCAGCTCCATGGCTTGACGCAGTTGCTCGATGGCGTCCAGAGCCTTTTCGTCGTTCTGGTCAGGCAAGTCACTGGCAAATTGGGCGAGGGTATCGCTGGCTTGCAGGGCAATTTTCTTCAGGTCCGGGCGCAGGCGCTCGCGCTGCTCGACCAAGGGCGGAAGTTGCGCCAGAGCTGCCTTGAAGCCGTTGGCGAGGCTCATGGCGTCCTCAAGTCGCTGCACGTCAGTCGGGTCTTTCAGGCGGTTTGAAAGGGCGGCCAGGTGCTGGTCGATCCGTTCAATCTTCGCGGCCATTTTGCCCAGGCTATCGCTGTCTGTGAGGGTGCGGTACACGATGCGGTCGGCGCGCATGGCCTCGGCATCCACCGCCAGTTGCCCCAGGGTCGTCAGGCTGTCGGATCGGTAAAGCACGGCGTTCAAGGCTTGCCAGCCCGTAGCGGCAATCAGGAAGCTGAGGATCAGCACTTGGCCAAAACCCAGGGCGAGCTTGAGGCGGACGCTGGCATTGACCAGCACGCGGGTCAGCCGAGAAAACATGGTGAACCTCCGAATCAGAGAAAGCGTTTCGCGACACCTGCAACGCTAATTCGATTCGGGCCTGTGGAGGGCTGATAACTGCGTAGGAAATTTCACAAGATGCGGCGGCTTTGGTAAGCCGCCGGGTAGGGTAATTCAGACTCGGAAGCGCCCGACCAGGGTCTGCAGGTAGATCCCCAGGCGCGCCAGTTCGGCACTGGAGGACGCAGTTTCTTCGCTGGCCGACGAGGTTTGCTCGGAGATGTCGCGCACATTCAACACGCTGCGGTTGATCTCTTCAGCCACGGCGCTTTGCTGCTCGGCGGCGGTGGCAATCTGCGAGTTCATCGCCTGGATGGTCGAGACGGTGCGGGTGATATTGCCCAGCGCGTGGCCGGCGCGGCGCGTCAGCTCAACACTGCTCTCGGTCAGCCCGCGGCTGTTGTCCATGATGGTTGCCACCTGCTGGGTACCGCTTTGCAGGCCGACGATCAGCTCTTCGATCTCTTCGGTGGACTTCTGCGTGCGCTGGGCCAGGCTGCGTACTTCATCGGCCACCACGGCAAAGCCACGCCCGGCTTCACCGGCACGCGCCGCCTCGATGGCGGCGTTAAGGGCCAGCAGGTTGGTCTGTTGGGCCACGGATTTGATCACGTCGAGCACACTGCCGATCTTGTCGCTTTCGCGCTTGAGTTCACCCATGGCCACCGTGGAATTACCCACTTCGGTGGCCAGGCGCTCGATCTGGGCGATGGCTTCCCCCACCACCTGGTCGCCTTCACGGGCTTGCTGGTCGGCAGCCACGGCGGCTTCCGAGGCCTCTTCGGCGTTGCGCGCCACTTCCTGCACGGTGGCGGCCATTTCGTTCATGGCGGTGGCCACCTGGTCGGTCTCGACCTTTTGGCTGTTGACCCCGGCGCTGGTTTGTTCGGTCACGGCTGATAACTGCTCGGCGGCGCTGGCGATCTGGGTGACGCCGTCGCTGATCCCGCCGATCAACTCACGCAGGCCCACGGTCATGCTTTGCATGGCGCGCTGCAATTGGCCCAGTTCGTCCTGGCGACCCGATTCCAGGTTGTGGCTCAGGTCGCCGGAGGCTACGCGCTCGGCGACTTTGAGGGTCTGGTTCAGCGGGATGACGATCTGGCGGGTAATGGCCCAGGCCGCGAAGATGCCGACGATCAGCGCCAGCACGGTGGCAAGCAGCAACAAGTATTTGGCTTGCGCGGCATCTGCGTCACGCACGGCGGTCTGGGAGACGGTGAGCTTTTCGCTGTGGCCCAGCAGGATGTCGCCTTGGGCGATCATGGTCTTCAGCGCAGCCGCGCTGGCGATCTGGGAATCGCGATACTGGCTGACAGCGGCGCGGTAGGCTTGCAGTGATGCCCCGGCTTCTTGCAGATTGGCCTGGTATTGCGCAGGCAACTGGCCTTGCAGCTCGGTGATTTTCTTCAGGGCGTTGTCGATGGCATCCAGGGCCGGTTGCTCGGCTTCGACCTTGCCGCTGTAGGTGTAGCCGCGTACCTGAAAGCGCGATTGCTGGATCAGCTTGCTCTGCTCGACCACGCTGTTGAACTGGGCAACGCTGTCACCTTGCAGCAGGGCTTTTTCGATTTCGTTGATCTTGGCGACGGCATTGTCGGCAGTGTCGCCGAGTTTGCTGCGCGCGCCCTCACGCTTGAGACCCGCCTGGACCATGGCGGCGAAGGCCTTTTTGTATTGGTTCAAGGCTTCCTGCTGTTGCTCGACCAGGGCTTTGTCGTCAGGTTGCTCGATCAGCTCGGACGCGGTCTTCAGGCCGCTGTCGAGGTGGGCGAGCAGGCCGTCGACCTTGTCCGTGCCTTGCTCGCCACGGCGCATGTCGAAGTCCAGGCGTGCCAGGCGCAGGTCTTTGCTCAGGCCATTGAGGCTGGAAATAAAGCCCAGCTTGTCGCCGCGACTGATCACGTCCCCCAGGCCGGTCCAGCCGGTAAAGGTGATCAACAGCGTCAGGAGCAACACCAGGCCAAAGCCCACACTCAGCTTGCGGTTGACGCTTACATTCCCCAACTTCTCGGCTAACCAACGATACATGCTGCGAACTCCCCTGGAACAAGGCTTGGACTTATTCAAAGGCTATCGGCAACGCACGGGGATACTTGATCGTTCCCACGCTCTGGTGATCGTTCCCACGCTCTGCGTGGGAATGAATGGCGTGACGCTCTGCGTCACAAGGGCGGACGCAGAGCGTCCTGAGCGGCATTCCCACGCAGAGCGTGGGAACGATCACCCGATCACTAGAGCGTGGGAACGATCAGTCGGGGGGTTAGAACAGGCGGGCGAGCAGGGCCGTTACGGCGGTTTCGACGCGCAAAATACGCGCACCCAACTGCACCGGCTGCAAACCGGCCTTGGTCAGCAGGTCCACTTCATAGGGAATCCAGCCGCCTTCCGGGCCGATCGCCAGGGTTACCGGTTCTTCCAGGGCTCGAGGGCAGGCCGGGTAATCGCCCGGATGGCCGATCAGGCCCAGAGTGCCAGTCGCCATGGCCGGCAGCCGGTCTTCGACAAATGGCTTGAAGCGTTTCTCGATAATGATCTCGGGCAGCAGCGTGTCCCGCGCTTGCTCCAGGCCGAGGATCAGTTGCTCGCGCACCGCTTCAGGCTCCAGGAACGGGGTTTGCCAGAAGCTTTTTTCCACCCGGTAACTGTTGACCAATACCACCTTGGGCACGCCCATGGCCGCCACTGTTTGCAGCACCCGGCGTAGCATCTTCGGGCGGGGCAGGGCCAGCAGCAAGGTCAGGGGCAGTTTGCTCGGCGGCGGTTGGTCGAAGCTCACTTGCAGTTCGGCTTCGGCGGCTTCCAGGCGCAGCAATTGGGCATTGCCCATCAGCCCGCCAATGCGGCCCACGCGCAGGGTGTCGCCGACGGCGGCGCGGTGAACCTCCTGCATATGCACCAGGCGCCGATCACGCAGCACGACGCGGTCGGCCGCGATAAAGTCGGCCTCTTCGAGCAGCAGCAGGTTCACGGCTGGGTCGCTGGCGGCTGGTCGTCGTCGACAGGCGCGTCATCCGGGTGTTCGCCACGCTTGCTGATCAAGCCGCTGAACAGGATGCCCACTTCGAACAGCATCCACATCGGCACGGCCAGCAAGGTCTGGGAGAATATGTCCGGCGGCGTGAGGATCATGCCGACCACGAAGCAGCCGATGATCACGTACGGGCGGATCTTCTTCAGGTACTTGACGTCGACCACGCCGATCCACACCAGCAACACCACCGCCACCGGGATTTCGAACGCCACGCCAAAGGCGAAGAACAGCGTCATCACGAAATCGAGGTAGCTGGTGATATCAGTCATCATTTCCACACCAGCCGGGGTGGCAGCGGCGAAGAACTTGAAGATCAGCGGGAACACCAGGAAGTAGGCGAAGGCCATGCCGGTGTAGAACAGCAGGATGCTCGATACCAGCAACGGCACGGCGATGCGCTTCTCGTGCTTGTACAGGCCCGGCGCGATAAAGCCCCATATCTGATGCAGGATCACCGGGATCGCCAGGAACAGCGAGACCATCATGGTCAGCTTCAACGGCGTCAGGAACGGCGACGACACATCGGTGGCAATCATCGTCGCGCCGGCCGGCAGGTACTGGCGCAGGGGCGTCGAGACGAAGGTGTAGATCTGCTGGGTAAAGGCGAACAGCCCGGCAAAGATGATGAAGATCGCCGCCACGCAACGCAGCAGGCGGGTACGCAGCTCGGTGAGGTGCGAGACCAGCGGCATATGCTGGTCGTTTTCCGGTTTATCAGCGCTCATGGGGCTCGCGGCGGCAATGTAGGGTCATGGGGTGCGGGCGACGCAACGGGCGTCGGCGCGGGCGTCGTTGGGGCGGGCGCTGCAGGAGCAGCGTCGGCCACAGGGGCTGGCGCGATGCTGTGCTCGGCCACCGGCGTGACCGGCTTGGCCGGCTCTTGCACCGGGGACAGAATCTTACGGGCTTCCTGCTCCAACGAGAGGATGTGTTCGTTGTGCAATTGCCGACGGATTTCGTCGGCACCGATTTCCCGTTCAACTTCCTGTTTGATCGCGTTGAAACTGCGTTTTAGACGCCCGATCCACAAGCCGGCGGTGCGTGCGGCACCGGGCAGGCGCTCCGGCCCCAGTACCAGCAGGGCCACCAGGCCGACGAGCAGCAGTTCAGAGAAGCTGATACCAAACATTAGTCAGTGCTCACGAGTCTTTGCGGGTCGGCTCTTGGACCTTTTCAGCCTGAACGTCGAAGGTACGGCGTTCGGTGATCGGCTGGGTGGCCTGCGGGTGAACAGGCTGGGCCGGTGGCACCGGGTTGGCGCTTGGCTCGGCTGGCTTTTCATCATCGTTCATGGCTTTGCGAAAACCCTTGATCGACTCGCCCACGTCGGTGCCCAGGTTCTTGAGTTTCTTGGTACCGAACACCAATACCACCACCACCAGAATGACGATCCAGTGTTTCCAGTCAAAAATGCCCATGCTTCAAATCCTCAAGTCTTAGTTATTCAGGCGGACGGGCGCGAGGCCTTCTCGGCGTGTCCGGACAAGCCGAAGCGACGGTCCAGTTCATCCAGCACGGCCTGTGGGTGCTGCCCCAGTTGGGCGAGCATCACCAGGCTATGGAACCACAAGTCTGCGGTCTCATAGATTACATCGCTGTAATCACCGCTGATTTGCGCGTCCTTGGCCGCAATGATGGTCTCGACGGATTCTTCGCCGAGCTTTTCCAGAATCTTGTTCAAGCCCTTGTGGTACAGGCTGGCAACGTAAGAGCTGTCGGCATCCGCGCCTTTGCGCTCTTCCAGCACCTGGGCCACACGGTTCAGGGTATCGCTCATGTTCAGTGTCCTGCTGGGTAGATGGCGTGCGGGTCTTTGAGCACCGGCTCCACAACCTTCCATTCGCCATTCTCGAACACGCGATAGAAGCAACTGTGGCGGCCAGTGTGGCAGGCGATGCCGCCGATCTGTTCGACCTTGAGGATCACCACGTCGGCATCGCAGTCCAGGCGCAGCTCGTGCAGGGTCTGCACATGCCCGGATTCTTCGCCCTTGCGCCACAGTTTGCCACGCGAACGTGACCAGTAGATGGCGCGCTGCTCGGCGGCGGTGAGGCTCAGGGCCTCGCGGTTCATCCAGGCCATCATCAGCACGCGCCCGGTCTTGTAGTCCTGGGCAATGGCCGGCACCAGGCCGTCACTGTCCCACTTGATCTCATCCAGCCAGTCTTTCATGTTCGGCTCCGGCAATTTGCGACAGTGTATAACCGGATTGGCTATCGACGCACGATCAGATAAACACCCACGGCGACCATAATGCCGGCTGGCCAGTGGCCCAGTTGGTTCAATGGCCCGCCGATCGCCAGCATCACCCCGCCCACCAGGTGCGCGGCGCCGAGCAGGCGCAGGAACCAATCGTCCTTGCGCTTGCGCCACGGTGGCTCTGGGTCCTTGGCGTGGGGCTGGGACATGCGCTCCAGCAGGTCGCGGGTCATGTTGGCCAGGTGCGGCAGCTGTTCGAACTGGCTGTGCAGGTTGCCCAGCATGGTTTTGGGGCTCATGCGCTCGCGCATCCAGCGTTCCAGGAAGGGTTGCGCGGTGTTCCACAAGTCGAGGTCCGGGTACAGCTGGCGGCCCAGGCCTTCGATGTTCAGCAGGGTCTTCTGCAACAACACCAACTGCGGCTGTACTTCCATATTGAAACGCCGCGCGGTCTGGAACAGACGCATCAGTACCTGACCGAAGGAAATATCTTTTAACGGTTTTTCAAAGATCGGCTCGCAGACGGTACGGATCGCCGCTTCGAATTCGTTGAGCTTGGTTTCCGCCGGCACCCAACCCGAATCAATGTGCAGCTGCGCCACACGACGGTAGTCGCGCTTGAAGAAGGCAAACAGGTTGCGCGCCAGGTAATCCTGGTCTTCCGGGGTGAGGCTGCCGACGATGCCGCAGTCGATGGCGATGTACTGCGGGCTCCACGGGTTGACGGTGCTGACGAAGATGTTGCCCGGGTGCATGTCGGCGTGGAAGAAACTGTCGCGGAACACCTGGGTGAAGAAAATCTCCACGCCGCGCTCGGCCAGCATCTTCATGTCGGTGCGCTGGTCCGCCAGGGTCGCAAGGTCAGTGACCTGCACGCCGTAGATGCGCTCCATCACCAGCACTTTGGGGCGGCACCAGTCCCAATACACCTGCGGCACGTACAGCAGTTGCGAGCCTTCGAAGTTGCGCCGCAATTGGCTGGCGTTGGCCGCCTCGCGCAGCAGGTCGAGTTCGTCGTAGATGGTTTTTTCGTAGTCGGCGACCACGTCCACCGGGTGCAGCAGGCGCGCATCGGCGGAGAAACGTTCGGCCGCGCGGGCGAGGACAAACAGCCACGCCAGGTCCTGGCCGATGATCGGCTTGAGGCCTGGGCGAATGACTTTTACCACCACTTCTTCGCCGGTCTTGAGTTGCGCGGCGTGCACTTGTGCCACCGACGCCGAGGCCAGGGGCTCGACGTCGAAGCGGCTGAACACCTCGCTGATCTTCTGGCCCAGCTGTTCTTCGATCAGCGCCATCGACTGCTGCGAGTCGAACGGCGGCACGCGGTCTTGCAGCAGCATCAGCTCGTCGGCGATGTCTTCGGGCAACAGGTCGCGGCGGGTGGAGAGGATCTGCCCGAACTTGATAAAGATCGGCCCCAAATCCTGCAACGCCAGGCGCAGGCTGGCGCCACGGCTCAACGGCGACGGCTTGCGCGGGAACCAGCGCCATGGCAGCACATAACGCACCGCCAGCAAAAACCACGGCAAAGGCAGGGCAAACAGCAGGTCATCGAGACGGTAGCGGATTACGACGCGCTGGATACGAAACAAACGGCGGACGGCGAGCAGCTTCATGCGTTATCGCTTGGATCAAGGGAACGGCTCAAGCGCTCGAAGCGGGCCTCGAGGCGTTCCAGGTCGATTTTGGCCTTGTCGAGTTCGCGAAAGCGCGCTTGCGCTTCCCGTTGCCCGACCAGGGTGCGCGATTCTTCGCTCAGGTATTCGGCGAGGTTCTGGTTGAGGCTGGCGAACCCTTGCTGATACCAGCGCGAGCGGCTGCGCAGGTGCCCGCTGATCAACTGGGTGGCGACGGGGCCGATCCAGCGCGACAGTTCGTATTCCCAGTCCAGCTCCAGGTCTTGCAGCACGGCGGCCAGGTCCATCAGCACCGCGCTGTCGCCTTCCAGTTCCACTTCGGGGCTGTGGAGGATGGCAGTCTTGTTGCGGCTCAGCGCCAGGTGCAACAGGCTGGAGGCCGGCGCACGCAAGGTGCAATCGGCTTGGGCGGCCCATTGGGTGGCGAGCAGCAGGCCTTCATCGCTGGGCAGGATAAACAGCTGCAAGACGGGGCTGCGGCAATCGACGGCAATGACTTTGCCGGTCAGGTGCGCGAGCCGCGCCAGGGCAGTGCTGTCCAGGCGCAGGACACGGTTGAGGCCGTGCTCGACGCTGGCGAGAAGACCTTGCAGCAGCATCAGGGCTTGATGCCGCGGTGCAGGGCGACGATGCCGGACGTCATGTTGTGGTAGGTCACGCGGTCGAAACCGGCCTCCACCATCATCGACTTCAGGGTTTCCTGGTCCGGGTGCATGCGGATCGACTCGGCCAGGTAGCGGTAGCTCTCGGCATCGTTGGTGATCAACTTGCCCATCAACGGCATGAAGGCGAAGGAGTACGTGTCGTAGACCTTGGACATCAGCGCGTTGGTCGGCTTGGAGAACTCCAGCACCAACAGGCGGCCACCTGGCTTGAGCACGCGCAGCATCGAGCGGATCGCGTCCTCCTTGTGGGTCACGTTACGCAGGCCGAAGGCGATGGTCACGCAGTCGAAATGGTTGTCCGGGAACGGCAGCTTCTCAGCGTCGGCCTGGACGAATTCGATATTGCCGGCCACGCCTTTGTCGAGCAGGCGGTCGCGGCCAACCTTGAGCATCGAGCCGTTGATATCGGCCAATACCACCTGGCCGGTGGGGCCAACCAGCTTGGAGAACTTGGCCGCCAGGTCGCCTGTGCCACCGGCGATGTCCAGCACCCGGTTGCCGGTGCGTACGCCCGACAACTCGATGGTGAAGCGCTTCCACAGGCGGTGCATGCCGCCGGAGAGCACGTCGTTCATCAGGTCGTACTTGGCCGCCACGGAGTGGAACACCTCAGCGACTTTTTCCGCCTTTTGGCTTTCCGGGACGTTCTTGAAGCCGAAGTGAGTGGTGGGTTCGGCATCGCTGCCTTTGCGCTGATCAGTCATATCGCTGTCACCAAAAGAGAATGCGGGACATGATAATCCCCAAGGCCTACTTTGTCTTGGCAAGGCTGCAGGTAAGATAGGCGCTCATCGAGACCTTTTGCCGCATGGCGGGTGTTCTGAGTCGTTATAAAGAGGAGTCATTGCAATGGCCCGTATTACCGTTGAGCGTGAACACACCCTGGGAAAAGAACAGGCGCGGGCCAAGGCTGAGCTATTGGCGCGCAAACTCGAGGACAAATATGGCGTGGAGTTTTCATGGGCTGGCGACACCCTGAAGCTCAAGCGCTCCGGGGTTAAAGGCACGGTGTGGGTGGCCGATGATTCGCTGCGCATTGATGTGGAACTTGGCCTGTTGATGTCGGCCATGAGTGGCACGATCAAGTCCGAAATCGAAAAAGCCCTGGATAAGGCCCTGGCCTGATAGGGCTGTGCTTAGGGTGCCGATTCTAATTTTAAACCCTACTTTGTGCCCAAGCCCTCAACTCTTGCGGGCCGTCCGCCACCCAATCCTGTGTGAGGTGCACCATGGCCAAAGTTATTTTGAAGAAAAAAATCGACGTTCAGACCACCCCTCTGAGTGAGGTTAAAAGCTATGCCCGCAAGATCTGGCTGGCGGGTCTTGGTGCCTACGCCAAGGTCGGCAGCGAGGGCGGCGAGTACTTCAAGGAACTCGTTAGAAGCGGTCAACGTGTTGAAAGTAAAGGTAAAAAAGTTGTAGTTGAACAACTTGATGCCGCCAACAGTCAGATTGACCAAGTAAAGAGTAACGTCTCCGGCGTCAAAGGCCTGGTTGAAGTTCAACTGGATAAAGTTGAAAAAGCTTTTGATACTCGTGTCGCCAGTGCCTTGAATCGGATCGGCATTGCGTCTAAACATGACGTGGAGACACTCTCTGCTAAGCTCGAAGAGCTGACGGCATTGCTCGAACGTGTCGCGCGTAAACACTAAGGAGACATCGGGATGGCTGTTAAAAAGACTACTCAGAAAGAAGGCAGCTCGTGGGTCGGGAAAGTTGAAGAATATTCCCGCAAAATCTGGCTCGCTGGTTTAGGCGTGTACTCGAAGATCGACAGTGACGGCAGCAAACTCTTCGAGACCCTGGTTAAAGACGGCGAGAAAGCCGAGAAGTTGACCAAGAGCACGGTTGGTAAAAAAGTCGACGCTGCCAAGGCGAGCGCGGGTTCCGCCAAGTCGAGCATTTCGGATACCTGGGGCAAGTTGGAAGAGACTTTCGACAAACGCCTCAACAGTGCTATTTCGCGACTGGGCGTACCGAGCAAGGCGGAGTTGAAGGCGCTGCACAGCAAGGTCGATACCTTGACCAAGCAAATCGAAAAACTCACCGGCGCCAAAGCGGCTCCCGCCAAGACCGCCGCCGCCAAGCCTGCAGCAAAACCGGCGGCCAAACCAGCAGCTAAAAC
>NZ_WKCD01000604.1:0-506 GCF_021606625.1 Pseudomonas sp. PA-4-8C | reverse complement strand
GGACATGAAGGTTCACACCATCGGTGGCGTTGTAAGTGCCGCCACCCCGCTACTGGACATCGTACCAGCGAGTTCCGAGTTGGTCGTCGAAGCCAAGGTTGCAACCAAGGACATCGACCGCCTTGAGCTTGGCAGGGCAGCAGATATCCGCTTCGTCGCCTTCAACCAGGCTACAACGCCGGTAATCGAAGGCACGTTGATCCGCGTTTCTGCCGACAGCCTGACCGAAGAGCGCACTGGCGATCAGTACTACCTGGTGCGGGTCAAGGTATCTGAAGACGGCATGAAGAAACTAGGCAATCGCAAACTGCAACCCGGTATGCCGGCTGACGTCCTGATCAACGCAGGTGAGCGCACCATGTTGCAGTATCTCCTGAAACCAGCGCGCAACATGTTCGCTGAATCGCTGATCGAGGAATGATTGTGCGTTTGCTACCCGGTGTTTTGATGTGCATGGCCGCCAGCCAAGCGCTGGCGGTGCAACCCCAAGGTGAAGAGCCTAGGGA
>NZ_WKCD01000603.1:0-523 GCF_021606625.1 Pseudomonas sp. PA-4-8C | reverse complement strand
CGCCACACTGTTGAGCAATGTGGCTGCCGGCACCTTGGATGCCACCAGCACCGATGCCGTCAATGGCAGCCAACTGTTCGCCACCAATAACTCGGTCACCGACCTGGGCACTCAGCTCAGCGACCTCACGACCAACGCTGGCGCCCAGAACGGGAATATCGCCAATGCATTGGGTGGTGGCGCTGCGCAGGATCCAACAACTGGTGTTTGGAAGGCTCCGACCTTCACCACTGCGACCATCGATGGCAAGGGAGCCCTGACCGGTACTCTCAATAGCAACAACGTCGGCGATGCTCTGACTAACCTCAGCGACAGCCTGGTCAACACCGCCGCTGTCGGCGTCAAATATGACGATGCCGGTACCAAAGCCAAGGTCACCTTCAACCCCGGCAGTACCGCCACACTGTTGAGCAATGTGGCTGCCGGCACCTTGGATGCCACCAGCACCGATGCCGTCAATGGCAGCCAACTGTTCGCCACCAATAACTCGGTCACCGACCTGGGCACTCAGCTCAGCGACCTC
>NZ_WKCD01000602.1:0-533 GCF_021606625.1 Pseudomonas sp. PA-4-8C | reverse complement strand
CCATTGAGCGACGCTGCACAACGCACCGATCAACACCCAAGTCTGCTGGCTGAGGAGCGGTAACCATGTTCGGAAAACTGTCGTGGGACGCGATCCCAACCACTGAACCCATTGTGATGTACACCCTGGCCATCGTCGGCCTGATTGGGGTGGCGTTGGTGGGCTCGATTACCTGGAAACGCAAGTGGGGCTATTTGTGGCGCGAATGGTTCACCTCGGTGGACCACAAGAAGATCGGTTGCATGTACATCATCGTCGCCCTGGTGATGCTGCTGCGTGGGTTTTCTGATGCGATCATGATGCGCACCCAACAAGCCATGGCCGCCAGCGGCGGGCCGGGTTACCTGCCGCCGGAACATTACGACCAGATCTTCACCGCCCACGGCGTGATCATGATCTTCTTCATGGCCATGCCCTTCGTCGTCGGCTTGATGAACATCGTCGTGCCGTTGCAAATCGGCGCTCGGGATGTGGCCTATCCGTTTCTCAACGCCCTGAGTTTCTGGCTGTTCGTGGTGGGTGCGGCGCTGGTG
>NZ_WKCD01000601.1:0-540 GCF_021606625.1 Pseudomonas sp. PA-4-8C | reverse complement strand
ATAAAAATATGTACTTTTGGTACTTGACCAATATGAACCATTGGTACATATTCACTCCATCGAGTCACCCAACAGGGACTCGCCAGGGCCTCAGGCCTGTCGCTCTTTAACAGTCTGACGTGACCCCCGCGACGTACCCAGGCCATTACCTGGGTCGGAAGAAGCTAAATCGCCGCCCATGCAGCCTCTGGATAGCTGCCGTACTCCCTCATGTGAGTACGCGAAACCACGCAAGCCAGCCAGGAAGAACACCGGACACGAAATGTGTGACCTGGCCAGAGATATGAATCGGGCGATGCGCGTGGTGGAGATAACAGATTTCCTCGATGACCTTGGTGACAGGGTCATCCGGAAAATCAACGGAGTAGACGAAATGCCGAAGTTCGGATGCGCAAACAACCAGCAAGCCGCCGACAAGGAATGCCGCAAACAATGCCGATTGGCTAAGCAGAGCGGTTGCACGGTTCCTTACAGTCTGTCTCGAATGATCGAAGCCAAGGTGCCGCTGTCGACCATCCGTGCAGTGTCCCGATAGAAGGA
>NZ_WKCD01000600.1:0-541 GCF_021606625.1 Pseudomonas sp. PA-4-8C | reverse complement strand
CGCCTACCCGCTGCCGAACCCGGACGAATACCTCGAACTGCCCCTGGGCGAACACGCCGAGCTGTACCCGGAAGTCAGCTTCCAGGCGCAACCGGACATCGAGGAAGAGAACCGCTGGTGGCGCTTCGACCCACGGGTCGAGTGGCTGATCGACCAGCTGAAAATGCTCAAGCGCACCAAGGTCCTGGTGATCTGCGCCCACGCCGAAACCGCCATGGACCTGGAAGACGCCCTGCGCGTGCGCTCCGGCATTCCGGCCACGGTGTTCCACGAGGGCATGAACATCCTGGAGCGTGACCGCGCGGCGGCTTATTTTGCCGATGAAGAGTTCGGTGCCCAGGTACTGATCTGCTCGGAAATCGGCAGTGAAGGCCGCAACTTCCAGTTTTCCCATCACCTGGTGCTGTTCGACCTGCCGTCCCACCCCGACCTGCTGGAACAGCGTATCGGGCGTCTGGACCGGATCGGCCAGAAACACGTGATCGAACTGCACGTGCCCTACCTGGAAACCAGCCCGCAAGAGCGCCTGTTCCAGTGGTAC
>NZ_WKCD01000060.1:0-24356 GCF_021606625.1 Pseudomonas sp. PA-4-8C | reverse complement strand
CTGTTGGAGATAGCGAAAATCGCAGGAATGGTGACGTGGTCGAAGACGTATATCCGAATTGGGGATGTAAACGCTGCTGATCTTGAAAGCTTTCCACCCTACCTAAAGCGTCTGCTGATTATTGATACGGCTATGAAAGTCATTGGTTTTACTTGGCTTATTATCGTAGCTGTACTACTGAAGTTTAAGTAGTTTGAGGGGGCGACATCCCTTACTTGAAAAGCACTCGGCGTTTCCAATTCGTAGCCTGACGCATCACTAGGTTCCGGTGGGTACGCCGAGGCAAACCTGAGAAATGAAAAAATTTACGAGGCCAGAACTATGACCAGTATCGATACGTGGTCTCCCTGGATCGCTATGATGGCTACAGGAGGGCCAATTTTGCTCGCCGCTGCTGGCATTACTTTTAGTCTTTACCTTAGTCGTCGACACTTGGACTCTATAAAGGAGGCACTGAAAAACAGTCGTTTTATTTATATCTGGGGAACAAGCCTGGGAAAGAGGGGGGTAATCTGGTCGCTTCTGGAAATATCAAAAATTGCCGGAATGGTGACGTTGCCGAAGGCGTCTATTCGCATCGGAGAACTGGACCCAGGCGATCTTGAAAATTTCCCCCCTCATCTAAAACGTCTGTTGACCATCAATATGATGATGTTGATCGGTTCCGTCTTTTGGGCAGCAGTTGCAGCCATATTGGTGGAATTTAGGTAAGTTGAGCGGGCCTCATCCGAGGCCCGCTATCCTGATCAGTCAAACCTCTGCGTACTCATCTGCACCGACCGGCCCCAGGACAAAAACAATGAAAACCCTACCGCCCGTTCACCGCATCGCCTTGCTGTTCAACGGCAGCAAAATCTACGACCGCGGCATCATCGCCGGTATCGGCAACTACCTGAGCAGCACCCGCGCATCCTGGGACCTGTTCCTGGAAGAAGACTTCCTCTGCCGCCTGCGCGGTATCGAGCGTTGGCAGGGCGATGGGATCATTGCTGACTTCGATGACCCGCTGATCGGCGAGGCGCTGGCCGGCAGTCGGCTTCCGGTGGTGGCGGTGGGGGGCTCTTATGAGGACGTCAGCAAGTACCCCAAGGGCATTCCCTATGTGGCCACCGATAACCATGCCCTGATGAAGCTGGCCTACGAGCATCTGGTGGAGGCGGGGTTGACGCGGTTTGCCTGTTTCAGCCTGCCCGAAGCCCAGGCCAATCGGTGGGCCCAGGAGCGTGAGAAAGCTTTTCGCCGCTTGATGCAGCGCGATGGCTTGCAGGTAGAGGTGTATCGCGGCCTGGGCACCAGTGCGCCGTTGTGGGACAGCGCGGTGGAGCAGCAGATTGCCTGGCTGCACAGCTTGCCCAAGCCTATCGGCATTATCGCGGTGACCGATGCCCGCGCCCGGCAATTGCTGCAAGCCTGCCTGACGGCGGGCATTGCGGTGCCTGAGGAGGTGGCGTTGATCGGCATCGACAACGACCCGCTGACCCGCACCCTCACGCGGGTGCCGCTCAGCTCGGTGATCCAGGGCACGGAGACCATGGGCCGTACCGCTGCGGCGCTGTTGCATCAGATGCTGCACGGCAAACCCTGCACGGGCACGCAGGTGCTGGTGCCGCCGGACGCTATCAACGTGCAAGCCTCCAGCCTGCATCAACCCCTGGGCAACCCTTACGTGATGCAGGCCTTGTTGTTTATCCGCCAGTACGCCTGCCAGGGCATCAAGACCGATCAGGTCGCGGCTTATGTCGGTGTTTCCCGCTCGTCCCTGGAAGCGCATTTTCGCAAGGCGCGTGGCTGCAGCGTGCATGATGAGATTTTGCGCTTCAAACTCGCCGCTGCCGCCAAGGGCCTGGAAAACCACAGCCTTGCTATCGCCGACATTGCTGCACGCTGCGGCTTCACCTCTGCGCAGTACCTGCATACGGTGTTTCGCCGCGAATTTGGCTGTACGCCGCGTCAGTATCAGCAGGGCGCGAGCTAGAACACCGCTTTGACTTGCAAGCCCAGCACCAGCGCATTGTCGATGTTCTCCCCGGAAAACGCCCCCGGCTCGATGATGTATTGCACATCCGGGCGCAAGGTCAGCCAAGGCGTGGCCTGGTAGCCATAACTGAGTTCGATCAACTGTTCAGCCGTGTTCAGGTCGGGGTAGGCCGCGCCAGCGTTGAACGCTGCCAGCTCCTGCACATCGCGGCTGCGCGGGTTCGGTACCGCACGGCCATAGCCCAGGGCGACGGTATCGCGCGGGCGACCTTCGAACGGCTTGTACAGCACCACGCCCGCGCCATACCACTTGGTGAACGGCGAAGCCGCTTGGCTGGCGGCAGAGTACTGGCCGAAGGCATGCAGGCTGCGGCCTTGGGATGATGGGGAAGCCCACACAGCTTGGTCGATCAAGAGGTAGTGACCGCCACGTCCGCTGACGTCCTTGTTGCTGCCAATGCGTTTTACATCGGAACTGTCGTAGTAATACCCGAGCTTGTATTCACCGGGCAGTGCGCCCGCATGCTTGTAGATAAGCTCGATGGGCACCACGGTACCGGTGGTGTGCTTGGGCCCCAGGTGCCAGGCACGGCTGGAGTTGCCGTTGCTGGACGGGTCGACATTGAACGCCGCCACGCGCAGTTGCCAGTTGGGCGAAAAGTCGTATTTCACCCGGGCACCGAGGTGCGCGTTCGGGTAGTTGGCCCATTCACTGCCGCCGGACATGTTCAGCGGATGCCCGCAGAAGCCGGCGTTCATGAAGTTGCACAGGATGCCGCTGTCCAGGCCACCGAGGTCATTGCCCATGGCCATATAGCCGAGCTTGACGTTCAGCGCCGGCGTGAACAGGGTGCGCTCGTAGCTCAGTTCGGTGAGGCGCGTGTAGAGGCCACCGTAGTTTTCCTGGATCGGCAGGCGGTTGCCCACCAGGTCCTCGGAGGCGCTGTTGCCGCGTCGGTCGTTGATGGTCAGCTGGATGCGGTCGCCGTTGGTGAAGCCGTAAAGCTTGCCCAGGTCGAACTGCACGCCGAGCTTGACGTTTTGCGAGTAGCGCGCCGAACGGTGCTGGCCGCCGTGGGCGTTGTAGGCGGTCTCGCCACTGTAGTCGCCGGTAAAGCGGATGCCTTGCGCGTCAAGCTCCCGGCGCAGGCCGCCCCAGTCGCCGGTCAGGGTGGTGTCGTCGGCTTGAACGGGCAGGGCGGCCGCAAAGGCCAGGCCCAGCGCCAGGCGCCAGGCGGTATGAGGAGTAGGGGTCATGGGGGATCTTTCCAAACACAAAGCGCGGTGCCGGAGCACCGCGCGAACAGAGGGCGGTTACGGCAGGGCGTAGGCGATCACGTAGTCGCCGCGGTCGGTGGACTGGCGTGCGCCGCCGGCGGTGACGACGATGTATTGCTTGCCGGTTTTGGGCGACACGTAGGTCATCGGCCCGCCCTGGCTGCCGACGGGCAGGCGGGCTTTCCAGATTTCATCGCCATTGCCGCTGTTGAAGGCGCGCAGGTAGAAGTCCTGGGTCCCAGCGATAAAGATCAGGCCGCCTTGGGTGGACAGCGTACCGCCCAGGGTCGGCAGGCCAACCTTGATCGGCAGGTGCATACGAATACCCAGGGGGCCGGTGTCTTCAACGGTGCCCACCGGGACTTGCCAGGCGACCTTTTGCGTCTTCATGTCGATGGCGGTCAAGGTACCGAACGGTGGGGCCTGGCACGGAATGCCGGCCACCGACAGGAAGCGGTTTTTGTTCACCGCATACGGCGTGCCCTTGAGCGGCACGGCGCCCATGCCGGTGTTCAGCGCTTCACCACCGGAAGAGGCCTGGGCCTTGTTCTGCGACGGCACCATCTGGATCCACAGGCCCAGGCGCATGTCATTGACGAAGATAAAACCGTGCACCGGGTCGGTGGAGATGCTGCCCCAGTTCATGCCGCCCAGGGAACCCGGGAAGCTCAGGGATTTATCGGTGCCCGGTGCCGTGTACAGGCCGTCGTAGCGCATGCCCTTGAAGTCGATGCGGCACAGCAACTGGTCATACGGCGTGGCGCCCCACATGTCCGATTCGGTCAGGGTTTGCGCGCCGATCTGCGGCATGCCCACGGATTTCGGCTGGGTCAGGGAATACGGCTCGTTGGGAATGTTCGCGGCTTTAACCGGCACTTCCTGCACGTCCGTCAGCGGCTTGCCGGTGGCGCGGTCGAGCACATAGATCTGCCCGGCCTTGGTGCCGATGACCACGGCCGGTACGGCCTTGTCGCTGCCTGGCGGTGTAAAGTCGATCAGGCTTGGCTGCATCGGCAGGTCGAAGTCCCACAGGTCGTTGTGGACTGTCTGGTAGACCCACTTCTCGGCACCGGTGGAGGCGTCGAGTGCCAGCACCGAAGCGCCGTATTTGTGGTTGAGCTGGGTGCGTTCCACGCCGTAGATATCGGTGGACGAGCTGCCCATCGGCAGGAAGACCGTGTTCATCAGCGGGTCGTAAGACATCGGCGCCCAGCTGTTCGGGGTGCTGCGCACGTAGGTGGCGTCGCCCGTCGGGGCCTGCTTGTCTTCAGGGTTGCCTGGGTCGAACGCCCAGCGCATTTGGCCGGTGATCACGTCAAAGCCACGGATCACGCCACCGGGCATATCGGTCTGCACGTTGTCTGCCACGCGACCGCCGACTACGACGGTGGTGCCGGCCATCAGCGGCGCCGAGGACAGTTGGTAGTAGCTGTCCGGCACATTGCCCAGGCCGGCCTTGAGGTCCACCTGACCGTGGGTGCCGAAGTCTTCGCAGAACTTGCCGGTGTCGGCGTCCACGGCGATCAGGCGTGCATCAATGGTGTTGGTCAAAAGGCGACGCTGGCACTGCGCACCGGCAGGCACGCTGGCGGTAAGGATCGGCGAGCTGTTGGGCTGGGTCGGCTGGGCAATCGGCGCGCTGGCGTCGAAATACGCCATGCCCCGGCAACGCTGCCACACTGCCGATTTGGCGTTGACTTCGTTCTTCCACAGTTCTTTGCCGGTGTCGGCATCCAACGCGATCAGGTTGTTGTGTGGGGTGCAGATAAACACTTTGTTGCCGACCTGCAGGGGCGTCAGCTGGTCTTCGGCACCGTTGCCGTCGCTGATGGCCACGTCGCCGGTGTGGTAGGTCCAGGCGACTTTGAGCTTGTCGATGTTGTCGCGGTTGATCTGGTCCAGCGCGGCGAAACGGCTGCCTCCTTCGGTATTCCCGTAGTGGGCCCAGTCTTTCTGCGCATCGGCCGCAGCCACCGGGGTAATGCCCGGGCCTGCACCGGTGGGCGCAACGCTTGGGTGCGCGACAAACATATTGCCCGCTGCCACCGCCACGCCCAGCGCCAACACGGCGGCGACGCCATAGGCACCCCGCGCCGGTTTGCCGGCCAGCAACGGATACACCAGCGCGACCACCACGCCAATCACCGCAAACATGAACAGTCGCGAGAACAGCGGCCAGTATTCCAGGCCCACGTCGGCCACTGCCCACACGGCGGTAGCCAGCAGAAACGCGGCGAACAACCAGGCGCCAGCAGGTTTGCAGCGGGCAATCAGCAGCCCGGAAATGGCCATGACCACGCCGCCGAGCAGGAAGTACCAAGAGCCTCCCAGGCTGACCAGTTTGGCGCCGCCGACGGCCAGCGCAAGGCCGAGCAGGGCGATGACGACGCCCAGGCCCAGGAGTAAGAATCTAGAGACGCCAGCGGCGCGCGATGCTCGTTTCATGTCGAATGGACTCGAGTGAGAGAGGGCAAAGACGCGATTTTAGCAAGATAAGTAACCGGTTAGTACATTTGAGTCCTGCAATAGACTGTTGCAGGTACTGCGATGATGGGCAGTGCCGCCTCTGAGGACGTTAATCGGTGGTCCAGGCAATCGACAACCTGTGTGGCGAGGGAGCACGCTCCCTCGCCACAGCATCAGAACTTGAAACGCCCCACCAGCCCATTGAGCTGGCCGGAAATATCCGTCAGCCGCCCTGACCCGGTCTGCGCCGAATGCGCAAAGCCTTCCACCAACTGCGCGTCGGCGTGAATTTGGGCGATATGCCGGTTGATCTCTTCGGCCACCTGATGCTGCTCTTCGGCGGCGGTGGCGATCTGGGTGTTCTGGTCGCGAATCGAGTCCACCGAACCACGGATCTTGTCGAAGCTATCGCGGGCCTGCTGGATGCGCGCAACGCTGGTGTTGGACACCAGCAAGCTGCCTTGCATCTGCTGGGTGACTTCCTGAGTGCGGCGGGCGAGGTTGCCCAGCAGGCTGTCGATTTCGCCGGTGGAGTCGGCGGTGCGACGCGCCAACGCACGCACTTCATCGGCCACTACCGCAAAGCCGCGGCCCTGGTCGCCAGCGCGGGCGGCTTCGATTGCGGCGTTGAGCGCCAGCAGGTTGGTCTGTTCGGCAATCGAACGGATGGTGTCGAGGATGGTGTTGATGTTCTGGCTGTCTTGCTCGAGCAACTGCATGGTCTGTGTGGATTTTTGCAGGTCTTCGCTGAGCTTGAGCACGCTGCCGGTGGCTTCGCCGATGTGCTGCTGGCCGGTGTGCACGTCGCGATAGCCCTCATCGGCACTCGTGGCGGCGGCGCTGCATGAACGCGCGACTTCGTTGGCGGTGGCGACCATCTCGTTGAACGCGGTGCTCACCAGTTCCACGGCTTCGCGCTGGCGGCCGGCGGCCTGGTTCATATTGTTGGCCACGGCGCTGGTGTCGGCGGCGGCGGTTTGCAGGTCTGAGGAGGCGTTGCCGATGCGCTGCACCAGTTGCGCGATCATGCTCAGGAACTGGTTGAACCAGCCGGCCAGGCTGGCGGTTTCGTCCTTGCCTTGCACCTTGAGCTGGCGCGTGAGGTCGCCTTCACCTTCGGCGATTTCCTGCAGGCCGTCGGCCACGCCGCGAATCGGGCGCACGATCACACGGGCAAAACTGGCGCCGACGATGGCGAACACCACGGCCAGTACGGCGGCAATCGCCGCGATCAACCACGTCAGGCGGGTGGCACCGGCCATCACTTCGTCACGCTTGATCAGGCCGATAAAGCGCCAGCCCAGGTCTTTGGAACTGACCACGTTAGCCATGTAGGCCACACCGTCGATGCTCACCTCGGTCACGCCATCGCCGTGCTTGGCCAGTTCGGCGTAGTTCGCGCCCAGGCCCGCCAGGGGCTTGAAGTTGTGCGTGGCATCGCTGGGGTCCACCAGCACATTGCCGTCGGCTTCCACCAGCATCAGGTAGCCGCTGTCGCCCAGCTTGATGGTGCGCACCAGCTCGGTGAGTTGCTTGAGCGACACGTCCAGGCCGACTACTCCAAGGATATTGCCCGTGGCATTCGCGACGGTGCGTACGGTGCCGATCAGCACCACATCGTCCGGGGCCCAGTAGTAGGCGCCTGTGCGCACGGTCTTGCCTGGCGCTGCGATGGCGGCCTGGTACCAGGGGCGGGTGCGCGGGTCATATTGGGTCAGTTTGGCGTCGTCCGGCCAACTGGCGTAGCCGCCATCGCTCAGGCCCAGGGACAGGTAGGCGGTGCTGGGGTGGCTTTTGGCGAACTGATCGAAAATTGCCAGTAGTTCGGTGTTGGTTGGCGTAAGCGGGATTTGCGCGGCATCGGCACCGGCATAGCTCTTGAGGTTCTTGGCTGCGATCACGCGCGGGTCTTTGGCGACGAAGTCGACATTCTGGCTGATGCCGTCGAAAAACTGCTGCATGCCATTGTCGATCTGGCGGATCTCGCGGCCGCTGCTGTCGAGGAAGTTGGCCAGCGCACCCTCGCGCAGATTCAGCACCACGATAATGGCGACCAGGATGACCGGCACGCACGCGATGGCCGCAAACGCCCATGTCAGCTTCTGCTTGATATTCATGACTTCACCCGCGGGTATTTATAGTTTTGGCAAGGGGAGAAAAATTAGTGCTGCGTGTCGCAGGCGTTTTTGTGAGAGGCGAGGCCATGCGTACCCTCGGTATATCGGCCGAGGGCGCAGGCACTTGAGCAAGGGTAATCAGGCGATCGGGTCACCGACCAGGGCATCGCGGCGCATCGACTGCAAGTTCTTCTCGATGGTCTCGCAGATGCTTTCCATCTGGATCTGGTGTTCGCTGGAGTTGAACGGGCTTTGCAGGTCGGTGCCGATGCGTTCGATGGCCAGCAGCATGAAGCCCACGACGGTGGAGGCCAGCGGCGTGAACCAGCCGAGGGATTCCACCAGGCCCACCGGCACGATCAGGCAGAACAGCGAAATGAACAGCCGTGGGAAATACACGTAAGGGTAGGGCAGTGGCGTGTTGGCAATCCGCTCCATGCCGCCCTGGGCGTTAGAGAGGTCCACCAGGGTCGACTCCAACCGCGCCAGGCGAATGCTGTCCAGGCGCCCGGCCTGGTATTCGCGCGCCAGCAACGAGGCCGAGCCGGTGAGGATGTCATTGGCGAAGTTATTGGTGGCGCCGTTGCGGGCAAATTCTTCTGCGGGGATAAAAGCTCGCACTTCCTCCGGGCACGGCTGGCCCTTGAGGTGCGCAGCCAGGCAATTGACGTAAGCCACGTGACGGCGCAACAGCGTCGACTTCACCGGGTTCACCTCACCGGGTGCGTCATCGAGCAGGGTCAACACTTGCCGGGCAAAACTGCGCGAGTTGTTGACCATCGCGCCCCACAGCGTGCGTGCTTCCCACCAGCGGTTGTAGGCGCTGCTGTTGCGAAAACTGATCAGCACCACCAGGGCCGAGCCGAGCAAGGTCAGGGGCATCAGCGGCAAATTGATCTTGGCGGTGAGAAACAGCATGAAGTCCACCGTCACTGCCACATCCCACAACAACAGCCAGAACAACGCCCAGCCCACATAGCCCATGGTCTTGATGATCAGGCGGTATTTCTTCAGAAGGGCAGCTTTCAAACGAGAACCTCGCGGCGGGCGGTTGGCAACAATTCCCTGTTACGACGTCGCTGAGAGGGGAAGGTTCGCAGCGTGCTGAATCGATTAGTCCTCTAACCGCCAGGCGGAGGGAATGTAACCAAAGGTTGCACGCAACTGTGTGCCACGGGCATTTGACTGTGGAACAACTTTGGTACTGATGACGTCTTGTCCGGCAATCGCTGTACATTGCGTTCGAGGCGAAAAGCCATTAATGGCAGGATTATTGAAGTGATTTGTTTTGGAGCCGGGCTGCAGGGATTTCGTAGCTGAGATCAGTGGCATCAAGTTGGATGATCAGGGCTCTTTCATGCGTGTCAGTTCGTTGAAGTTGGCTATGTGTAATACCGCGCAAGCGCTCGAACGTCATAAGGATTTTGAATCGTGCATGAGAGCGCATTACCACGTGCTGCTCGTGCCCTATTCGAGACGACCGTTTTTCTACAAGAGTGCCCTTAAATACAGCCGCTTGATGGTGTCGTTTGCATTATTGAGCCAATACTTTTCCACACCGCTGCCGTTGTTGGCAGAAGTTAAAGCCTTGTGCGTAACGCGCAAGTATTGTTCGAAAAACAGCCTGGAATCGATCTTTTTGCTGTTCCAGGCCCTGGGCTTCATGGAGGTTTCGCCGCACCCCGAAGACAGTCGCTTCAGGGTGTATGCACCCTCGGATGAAGCCTGTCGCGAAGCGCGGTTGATGCTCACCGCCCTCACTGAGTCGTTGGCGCTGCTCTACCCCGAGAGGGAAGTGTTCCGGCAGATGCGCGACCTGGATGACCGCGAGTTCCTGGCGCTCTACTTCAAGGGTTTTGCCATGATTCTCGCGGCCGAGTTGACGGTGGATGTCTTGCTGCCCGAATGTTATTGGCTGGTCAAGCGCGACGCCGGCCATCTGTTGATGCTGGCGATCTACAACGACGCCTTTGCCCCCGAGAACGACCGCGCCACCTTCCGGTCGTCTTCCTACCTGGCCTTGGCCAAGCAACTTTCCGTGTCCAAGACCCACATTATCCGTATGGTGCAGGAGGGGGTTGAAAAGGGTTATTTCAAAGCCCACTCCAAAACCCGTCTGGAAGTTCTGCCACCCTTTGCCAGCCTGGTAAAGCGGTTCATGGCCTTTTCATTTGCGATGGGCCTGCATGCTATTGAGATGGGAGCGTAAGGATGCCTGCTAACTTGAAGTTGCGGCCCAGAATGCGCAGTTTGTTGTCACCTGCGGTGGCCCAAGCCGAATGGGTAGGGATTATTGCCTGGGTCGGCATGCTCCTGATTCCGCCGGCCCTGAAGTTGGACCTTTATATGTTGGCCGTCACGGTCGGCCTGCTGATTGTTTGCCGGGTACATGCCACCACCGCGAACTTTCTGCTCTGGCGAGTGCTGGGAGTCACCTATATGGTGTTGTTGTCCGTCGGCTTCGCCTATCTGATTCATTTGAACGAAGATTTGCGTATCTACGGCTTGCCGTTGGCCGTGACCCTGGTGGTGGGCAGTGCGATCTTGTTTATCAGTGTCCAGGATTATCTGGCCGATGCGCTATTGATCTGGCTGATCCTGTGGCCGCCCATGCAGGCGGATATATACGCCGGCACCGAGGTGTATTTGCTGCTGTTCTGCGCGGCGTCGGTGTCCATCGGGTTTATCTTGAGTTACTCCTACTTGAAGAACCTGCGTTCGGTATTGCTGGTGGAAAGCGAGTTTCGCGCCTTGGCCGAGACCGACTACCTGACCTCCATTCTCAACCGGCGCGCCTTTATGCAGAGCTTCGAGAAGTTGCTGGCCGGGGAGCAGGGCGGCTACTTCATCATGTTGGATATCGACAGTTTCAAAGAAAAAAACGACCTGTATGGCCACGACGTCGGGGACAAAATCCTGCGCGCCATGGCCCTGTGCCTGAAAAACGCCAAGGGCAGCCACAGCTTTGGGCGGATCGGCGGGGAAGAGTTCGGCGTGTTATTGCAGGGCGACGATGTGGAGGTGGCCTGTGATTATGCCCTGGACTTGTTGCAGGCGATCCGCAGCAGCGTGCCTGCGCCCCACCATTACACCTGCAGTGCGGGGATGGCGCGTTTTTCGCCAGGCGACGAGTTGTCGGCCGTACTCAAGATGGCGGACAAGAACCTGTACGGCGCCAAGCGCAATGGCAAGGACTGTGTGCACCTGGACGGCGCATTGCTACAGGCGGTCTTGTCCTGACGCGTGCCGTCTAGTGCTGTGACAGAACGCTCGCCAGCAACCCAGGGAAGCGGCTTTCCAGCTCGTCACGGCGCAACGAGTTCATATGGGTGGTGCCCACATTGCGCGTGTGCACCAGGCCGGCATCGCGCAATACCCGGAAGTGATGGGACATGCTGGATTTGGGCCGCCCCCCGTCGAGTTCGCCACAGGTGGCCTCTGGCACGTTGGCCAGGTAGCGCACGATGTCCAGGCGCACGGGGTCGCTCAAGGCGTACAGCACACGCTCAAGCGTCAATTCTTGGGGGGTAGGGTGTTTGAAGGCTCGCATGGGGCGGATCATAACAGGGGGGTAGCTTTCAATACCATAGTTCGATTACCATCGAACTATCGAATCACTCACCCCTTCCTGGAGCTCCCAATGTCGGCCTTGTTCGAACCGTTCAAACTTAAAGACGTGACCTTGCGCAATCGCATTGCTATCCCACCGATGTGCCAATACATGGCCGACGACGGCATGGTCAACGACTGGCACCATGTCCACCTGGCCGGCATGGCCCGTGGCGGTGCCGGCCTGCTGGTGGTCGAGGCCACCGCGGTCGCCCCTGAAGGACGCATCACCCCAGGCTGCGCCGGGATCTGGAGCGACGCCCATGCCCAGGCATTCGTGCCGATGGTCAAGGCCATCAAGGCCGCAGGTTCGGTGCCGGGCATCCAGATTGCCCACGCCGGTCGCAAAGCCAGTGCCAATCGCCCCTGGGAAGGTGATGACCACATCCCGGCCTCTGATTCTCGCAGTTGGGAAACCATCGCCCCGTCTGCCATCGCGTTCGGTGCCAACCTGCCCAACGTACCGCGTGCCATGACCCTGGAAGACATCGCCCGCGTGCAGCAGGACTTCGTCGACGCGGCTCGTCGTGCTCGCGATGCCGGCTTTGAATGGATCGAGCTGCACTTCGCCCACGGCTACCTGGGCCAGAGCTTTTTCTCCGAACACTCCAACCAGCGTACCGATGCCTATGGTGGCAGCTTCGACAACCGCAGCCGCTTCCTCCTCGAAACCCTGGCTGCGGTGCGTGAAGTCTGGCCAGAAAACCTGCCGCTCACCGCTCGGTTCGGTGTGATCGAATACGACGGCCGTGATGAGCAGACCCTCACCGAGTCCATTGAACTGGCCCGCCGTTTCAAGGACGGTGGCCTGGACCTGCTGAGCGTCAGCGTCGGCTTTACCATTCCTGACACCAACATTCCTTGGGGCCCGGCCTTCATGGGCCCGATTGCTGAGCGTGTACGCCGTGAAGCCGGTATTCCGGTGACCTCGGCCTGGGGCTTCGGCACACCGCAACTGGCCCAAGACGCGTTGCAGGCCGGGCACCTGGACCTGGTTTCGGTAGGTCGCGCACATTTGGCCGACCCGCATTGGGCCTACTTTGCCGCCAAGGAGCTGGGCGTAGACAAGTCCTCCTGGACCTTGCCGGCGCCTTACGCGCATTGGCTGGAACGCTATCGCTGAGGTACGCCTGCGCGTTGCATGAGCCACTCGATTGAGTGGCTTTTTTTCGCCTGTTGTTTTTCCCGACCTGCGCGGCTAAAAATAACGAATGAGAACCGATATCAAACGAGAATGCCGTGATATATGATGCGCGGCGAATTCTTGGCAGGTTTGCCGTCCCATCTGGCTCATTCACTAGGTTCCACACCCATGCGTCGTACCCTGATTTCCATCTGTGTGCTCCAGGCGTTTTCCCCCTTCGCGTGGGCAGAGCAGGTGCCTGCCGAGAATGCCAGTATTGAGCTGCAAGCGACCAATGTCACCGCCACTGCGGACCTTGAGTCGGCCCAAGGCCCCGTGCAGGGCTACCACGCCACACGCTCAGCCAGTGCGACGCGCACCGACACCGCCATTCATGAAACTCCACAGTCCATCAGCGTAGTGTCCAAGGACGTGGTCGAAGACCTCGGTGCAACGCGCCTGCAGGATGCCCTCGACTACGCGGGCGGCGTGGGCCGTGCCAACAATTTTGGCGGCCAGGGCCTGACCACCTTTACCGTGCGCGGCTTCACCACCGGTGAGTTCTACCGCAACGGTTTCCCGATCAACCGCGGTTATCCGAACATGCCGGACGCCAACACCATCGAGCGTCTGGAAGTGCTGCGCGGCCCCGCGACCATGCTCTACGGCCGTGGCGATCCAGGCGGTACCTTCAACGTGGTGTCCAAGCAGCCGCTGGCTGAACGTACCGTCACCCTGGGCAGCCAGCTCAATGACCAGGGCATGAAGCGCGGCACCCTGGATGCCTCCGGCCCGCTGGATGAAGAAGGCCGCCTGGCCTATCGCCTGAACGTGGTGGGCGAGGGCGGCGACACCTTCCGCGATCACGTCGAGACGGAACGCTACGGCGTGACGCCGGTGATCACCTGGCAGGCCACCGATGACACCAAGGTGACCTTCGAAGGCGATTTCATGCGCAACAACCACCCGCTGGACCGTGGCCTGACGCGCTTCCCCAACCAGCGCGGCACGCCCTCGCGTGATACGTTCTGGGGCGACAAGGACGCTGGCAAGCTGCACAACGACAACAACATGGCGCAGTTGCGTTTCGAGCATGCACTGAGCGACAACTGGACCCTGGGCGGCGGTTTTCAGTGGTTGGACGGTAGCTTGAAAGGCAATGCTATCGAAGCCAACGGACGGGATAGCCTGGGCGCCGATGGCCGCACCCTGCAACGCAACTTCAACTATCGCAAGCTGGAATGGACCGACAAGGATTACCAGCTCAACTTGACCGGGCACTTCTCCACTGGCGGCTTCGATCACACGCTGCTCACCGGTATCGAGTACGAGGATTACGACTACAAATCGATCATCCAGCGTTCAAGCGCCGTTGCGGGTACTTACCCGATCAATATCTTTGATCCGGTGTACGGTCAAACCCGTCCGGCGCTGACCCGTACGCCGACCCATGATAAAGAGAACCTCAAGACCTACGCCGCTTTCGTGCAGGACCAGGTTGCCCTCACTGAGCGTTTGAAAGTACTGGCCGGTGCGCGCTTTGAGCGTTTCGAGCACGATTACCAGAACTATGTAGGTAAAAGCTGGCAGGCCGCGGACAACGCCGTCACCCCGCGTGTGGGTGTGATCTACGACCTCACCGACACCGTCGCGGTGTATGCCGATGCCGCGCGTTCGTTCAAGCCCAACACCGGTGCTAGCCGCGAAGGTGTTAGTTTTGCGCCGGAGAAAGGCAAATCCTACGAGATGGGCATTAAATGGGAAGCGCTTGACCGCCAACTGAGCATCGACGCCGCTATCTACCAGATCGAAAAGAAAAACGTGCTGGCTGTCGACCCGGCTGATACCACCAACACCTTCAACGTCGCAGCTGGCCAGGTGCGCAGTCGCGGGTTCGACCTCAACGTGGCAGGCAACCTCACACCCGAATGGCGCGTGATCGGCGGCTACGCCTATGTGGATGCCGAAGTTACTCGCGACACCACCCTGCGCTCCGGCACTCGCTTGATGAACATCCCGCGCAACAGCTTCAGCCTGCTCAACGTCTACGAGTTCCAGGACGGCGCGCTCAAAGGCCTGGGCCTGGGCGTCGGCGGCAAGTACGTCGACCAGCGCGCCGGCCAGACTGCTAACACGGCATTCTCCATGGACGCTTATACCGTGGTCGACTTGCTCGGCTACTACAAGGTCAATGAGCGGGTGCGTCTGAACCTGGATGTGAAGAACCTGTTCAACCGCGAGTATGAAGAGGGCGCGTTCGGCAATATCTACGCCTACCCCGGTGCACCGCGTACCGTGCAGGTGGGCATCGCCTATACCCTATGATGAACAACTGCGATATGTGGGAGCTGGCTTGCCCGCGATGACGGCCTGCCAACCGACGCCCACTACCTGACACCCCACGGGTCCAACTGTGGGAGCTGGCTTGCCTGCGATGGCGGCCTGCCAACCGACGCCTACTACCTGACACCCCGCGAACCAACTGTGGGAGCTGGCTTGCCTGCGATGGCGGCCTGCCAGTCGACACCTATCTACCTGACGTCCCGCGATCCAACTATGCGGGCCTGCTCGCGAAGACGGCCTGACAGGCGACCGGTCTTGTCCAACACTTTGGCCGCCTGTGAGGGCGCTATCGCAGGCAAGCCAGCTCCCACATTTGGATCTAGGGCGCGCCAGGTAGATAGGCATCGGCTGGTAGGCCGTCACGGGAGCCAGCTCCCTCGCCACAGTGCCCTGCCTCCTATTCACCTGTCAGGTTTGACAGTAGACACTGGCCCTTGATCGAGGGATGTTTGCCCCTAACGTGCCAGCGCAGCAGTCGGCGCTCATTGCTTTTCGAAGCCACGCTTAATAGGGATATTAAAAATGGAACGGGAACTGATCGACGAAGTTGAAGAACTGATCAAAAAGACTAACGATGCCGAGCGTCTGTTCACCCGATATGCCACCAAGTGCTACACATCAGCTTTGCAAAAATATGCCAAGGAGATCAGCGAAACCTCCTATACCTATCTGCTGGCCGAGCTGGCCGAAAGTTCGCTGAGTTCGGAAATTCTTGGCCGCCCAGGCGCCAATATCAGCCTGGTCAGGATCGAGATAGAGGAGGTCATGCTCGAAGCCGATGTCATCAAGAAACTCAAGCGGGCCGAAACCCATTACCTGGAAACCCTGGAATCGGTGCGCAAGTTCGAAGACCTAAAACGCTTCGAAAAAATGCAGGACACGTCCGATATCGTCCGCTCGATAAAACTCGGGGTGTCACGGTTCAATATCCTGTTTGTCATTCTGCTGATCGGCGGGTTGACCTGGGCGGCGATCAATCTGCCTAAAGAGGCCTTGGCATTGATTTCCGCGGCGATCGGCGGCGCCATCACTCACTTGCTGTCCGAGCGCCAGGCCGTCCTGGCGCTGAAAAAAGAGGGCGATAACACCTGCCCCAGGGCCAACAATAACAGTCAGGAATGACGCGGGCTCACAACGGCGTCAACACGTTCATCACCGTATCCAGCGCCACTCGGGTGTCATCCAGTTGCACCAGCGACGCATGCCGCGCACCTAGGGCATCGCGGTTCTGGATCGCCGTGAGAATCGCTTTATGCCGAGGCAGACTCAGGCCCTGGATATCCGGGCGGCGGTTGGTGATGTTGATCGACTCGCGCAACGGCAGCGAGAGCATGTTGCACATATAGGCGAGCAGGTCGTTGCGGGTGGCGTCGGCAATCGCCCGGTGGAAGTCCAGGTCGGCCTGTAGCAGCTCCTCGTGGGTCTTGGCGGTTTCCATGCCCTGGTAGGCGTGTTCGATGGTGGCGATGTCTTCATCGGTGGCGGTGGTCGCGGCCATGGCGGCGATTTCCGGTTCGAGGATGCGGCGCACCCCGGCCAGGGTGTTGAAGAACTCGCTGTGGGGCGTGGACTGCATCAACCAGGACAGCACGTCCGGGTCGAGCAGGTGCCATTTCAAGCGTGGCCGTACCACCGCGCCCACCCGTGGCTTGGAATACACCAGGCCCTTGGCGCTGAGCACTCGCGTGGCTTCGCGCAATACCGAGCGGCTGACCTGGTATTCCTCGCACAGCGTGGCTTCCATGGGCAACCGTTCCTCGGGCTTGAAGCGACCGGAAACGATGTGCATGCCCAAGTCCTGAACGATCTGGGCATGCTGGCTCTTGCGCGGCTTGGGCGGCTGGTGATCCATAACGACGGGGAGGCTCTGGCTTAGATTCGCCGCATCATAGCATCCCAATTAGTGGGAATGCCGTGGGACTTCCGCCCCGCGACAGCCCACCAGGAAGTCAAAGTCACAGCCTTGGTCGGCTTGTAGCACATGGTCGATGTACAGCTGGCGATAGCCGCCGACGATGAGGTTTTGTGCTGGGGGCAGGTCGGCCATGCGCGCTGCCAGCTCGGCGTCTGGAATGTCCAGGTGCAGGCGGCCATTGGCGCAATCGAGTTCGATCCAGTCACCTTCCTTCACTGTCGCCAATGGCCCGCCGGCAGCGGCTTCCGGGGCCACGTGCAACACCACGGTGCCGTAGGCGGTGCCGCTCATGCGCGCATCGGAAATGCGCACCATGTCCGTCACACCCTGGGCCAGCAGCTTGGCCGGCAAGCCCATGTTGCCGACTTCGGCCATGCCGGGGTAACCCTTGGGGCCGCAGTTTTTCATGACCAAAATCGAGTTGGCATCCACGTCCAGCTCCGGGTCGTTGATGCGTGCCTTGTACATGTCGAAGTTCTCGAACACCACGGCGCGGCCACGGTGCTGCATCAGTTCGGGGCTCGCGGCCGAAGGCTTGAGCACCGCGCCCAGGGGCGCGAGGTTGCCACGCAGCACGCAGATGCCGCCGTCGGCGCGGATCGGGTTGTCAAGGGTACGGATCACTTCGTCCTGGCCGTAGATCGGTGAGTCCTGGGTGTTCTCGCCCAGAGACTTGCCGTTGACCGTCAAGGCGTTGGGGTGCGGGATCAGGTTGGCTTCACCCAGGCGGCGCAGCACGGCGGGCAGGCCACCGGCGTAGTAGAACTCTTCCATCAGGAAGCGCCCGGAGGGTTGCAGGTCGACAATGGTCGGCATGCCGCGGCCGATGCGGGTCCAGTCATCCAGGTCGAGTTCGACCCCGATGCGCCCGGCGATGGCTTTCAAGTGAATCACCGCGTTGGTCGAGCCGCCGATGGCTGCGTTCACCCGAATCGCGTTTTCAAAGGCTTCCTTGGTGAGGATCTTCGACAGCTTCAAGTCTTCACGCACCATCTCCACGGCGCGCATGCCCGACATATGCGCCAGTACATAGCGGCGCGCATCCACGGCCGGAATCGCCGCGTTGTGGGGCAGGGACGTGCCCAATGCCTCGGCCATGCAGGCCATGGTGGAGGCCGTGCCCATGGTGTTGCAGGTGCCCGCCGAGCGCGACATGCCGCCCTCGGCCGCGAGGAAGTCATCCAGGGTGATGGTGCCGGCCTTGACCTGTTCGCTGAGCTGCCACACCACCGTGCCCGAACCGATGTCCTGGCCCTTGTGCTTGCCGTTGAGCATCGGCCCGCCGGTGACCACGATGGCCGGCACATCACAACTGGCCGCGCCCATCAGCAGCGCCGGGGTGGTCTTGTCGCAGCCGGTGAGCAGTACCACGCCATCAATCGGATTACCGCGAATCGCTTCTTCCACATCCATGCTCGCCAGGTTGCGAGTGAGCATGGCGGTAGGGCGCAGGTTGGATTCGCCATTGGAAAACACCGGGAACTCCACCGGGAAGCCTCCGGCCTCGATCACGCCACGCTTGACGTGCTCGGCGATTTGGCGGAAGTGCGCGTTGCACGGCGTCAGCTCCGACCAGGTGTTGCAGATGCCGATGATCGGCTTGCCATGGAACTGATGGTCGGCAATGCCTTGGTTCTTCATCCAGCTGCGGTACATGAAACCGTTCTTGTCGGCGGTACCGAACCACTGGGCAGAGCGTAGGCCGGGCTTTTTGTCAGGCATGATCGATTCTCTTATTGTATGACTATATGTTCTATGCGTGCTTAAACATAAGCGCAAAATCGCCGCTTTGGAAGTGTTGTTTTGCAAATAGTCATACTATATAGTCGGTCTCAACTGAGGTATGGCCCTGGCGGATTTCGTCAGAGGCGTCCCCCGAGCTTCTATAAAAACAACAATCGGAGATCGACCCCATGAGCCAGGAACTGCGGCTTATTCGGCGCATCACGCTGAAACTGATTCCCTTCCTGATCCTGCTGTACCTGATCGCCTACGTGGACCGTTCCGCCGTAGGGTTCGCCAAGCTGCACATGGGCGCTGACGTGGGCATCGGCGACGCCGCCTATGGCCTCGGTGCCGGGTTGTTCTTCATTGGCTATTTCCTGTTCGAGATTCCCAGCAACCTGATGCTCGACCGCTTCGGCGCCCGGCGCTGGTTTGCGCGCATCATGATCACCTGGGGCGCCATCACCATCGGCATGGCGTTCGTGCAAGGGCCGCACAGCTTCTATGTGATGCGCTTTTTGCTGGGCGCGGCGGAGGCGGGGTTCTTTCCCGGCGTGCTGTACTACATCACCCAGTGGTTCCCGGTGCGCCATCGCGGAAAAATCCTCGGGCTGTTCATCCTCTCCCAACCGATTGCAATGATGATCACCGGCCCGGTGTCCGGCGGTTTGCTCGGCATGGACGGCATCCTCGGCCTGCATGGCTGGCAGTGGCTGTTCATCGTGATCGGCACCCCGGCGATCCTGCTGACCTGGCCGGTGCTGCGTTACCTGCCGGACGGCCCCCAAAAGGTCAACTGGATGAGCGAGGAAGAAAAAGCCTGGCTCACCGGCGAGCTGCACAAAGACCTGCAAGCCTACGGCCAGACGCGCCACGGCAACCCCTTGCATGCGCTCAAGGACAAGCGCGTGTTGCTGCTGGCGCTGTTCTACCTGCCGGTGACCCTGAGCATCTACGGCCTCGGCCTGTGGTTGCCGACCCTGATCAAGCAGTTTGGCGGCAGCGACCTCACCACCGGCTTCATCTCCGCCGTGCCCTATATCTTCGGCATCATCGGCCTGTTGATCATCCCGCGCAGTTCCGACCGTTTGAACGACCGTTACGGCCATCTCGCCGTGCTCTATGTATTGGGCGCCATCGGCCTGTTCTGCAGCGCCTGGCTTACCGTGCCAGTGCTGCAAATGGCCGCGCTGTGCCTGGCGGCGTTTGCAATGTTTTCCTGCACCGCCGTGTTCTGGACCCTGCCGGGGCGCTTCTTTGCCGGCGCCAGTGCGGCGGCCGGTATTGCCTTGATCAACTCGGTGGGCAACCTCGGCGGTTATATCGGCCCGTTCGTGATCGGTGCGCTCAAGGAGTACACCGGCAACCTGGCCTCAGGCTTGTATTTCTTATCCGGTGTGATGGTGTTCGGCTTGCTGCTGACCCTCGTGGTCTATCGCTTGTTGGAACGCAAGCACGTGCTGCCCGTCGACCAATTCGCCGCCAGCGCCCGTGGCGCCACACGCACTTAAATCCAGGAGAACCTGCATGCGTTTAGTTCAGTTCGAGTTGAGCAACGGTGAGCGCCGCGTCGGCGTGGTAGAAGGCAACCAGGTGCGCGAAGTGCGCGGCGCCCACAGCGTGCGTGAACTGGCGCTGGCCGCCATCGAAGCCGGCAGCAAGTTGCAGCAACAGGTGCAAGCCCTCGGCCTGGGCGCCAGCCACGACTACACCGCCTTGTTGGCGGAACACAAAATCCTGCCGCCGCTGGACCACCCGGACCCGGCCCACATGCTGATCAGCGGCACCGGCCTCACCCACCTGGGCAGTGCCTCGGCCCGCGACAAGATGCACCAGCAGGCCGGCGACGACAGCGCGATGACCGACACCATGCGCATCTTCAAATGGGGCGTGGAGGGCGGCAAACCAGGCGCCGGCCAGGCCGGTGTGCAACCAGAGTGGTTCTACAAAGGCGATGGCAGCATCGTCGTGCGCCCGGGCCAGGCCTTCCCGGTGCCGCCGTTTGCCGAAGACGCCGGTGAAGAACCGGAAATCGGCGGCCTCTATGTGATCGGGCATGACCGTAAACCCTATCGCCTGGGCTTTGCGGTGGGCAACGAGTTCTCCGACCATGTGATGGAGCGCAAGAACTACCTGTACCTGGCCCATTCCAAGCTGCGCAGTTGCAGCTATGGCCCGGAGCTGCGCGTGGGCGAACTGCCCGAGCATCTGGCGGGCACCAGCCGCATCCTGCGCAACGGCGAGGTGATCTGGCAGAACGAATTCCTCAGTGGCGAGGCCAATATGTGCCATAGCCTGGAAAACCTCGAATACCACCACTTCAAATACAGCCAGTTCCTCAAGCCGGGCGATGTGCACATTCACTTCTTCGGCACCGCCACCTTGTCATTCGCCGACGGTATACGTACCCAGCCGGGCGATGTGTTCGAGATCAGCCAGGCTGAATTCGGCGCGCCGTTGATCAACGGTATCGGCAGCAGCGATGCGGCATTTGAACCCGGCCAAGTCACCCCCCTTTAAGGAGATCAACATGACCCAGTTCCTCGGCCACAACTACATCGGCGGCCAGCGCAGCGCCAATGGCAGCATCAAGCTGCAAAGCATCGATGCCAATACCGGCGAAGCCTTGCCCCAGGATTTCTACCAGGCTACCGCGCAGGAAGTGGACGCCGCCGCCCAGGCCGCGGCCCAGGCGTACCCGGCCTATCGCGCCTTGAGCGCCGCACGGCGTGCGCAGTTTCTGGATGCGGTGGCCGATGAGCTGGACGCCTTGGGCGATGACTTCGTCGAACTGGTCTGCCGCGAAACCGCATTGCCGGCCGCGCGCATCAAAGGCGAGCGCGGGCGTACCAGCGGCCAAATGCGTTTGTTCGCCACGGTGCTGCGCCGCGGTGACTTCTACGGGGCGCGTATCGATAAGGCCCTGCCAGAGCGCCAGCCGCTGCCGCGCCCAGACCTGCGCCAGTACCGCATCGGCCTCGGCCCGGTGGCGGTGTTTGGCGCCAGCAACTTCCCGCTGGCGTTTTCCACCGCCGGTGGCGACACCGCTGCCGCGCTGGCCGCCGGCTGCCCGGTGGTGTTCAAGGCCCACAGCGGGCACATGGCGACCGCCGAGCGCGTGGCCGATGCGATCATTCGTGCCGCCGAGGCCACCGAGATGCCGGCGGGCGTGTTCAATATGATCTTTGGCGGCGGCGTCGGTGAGGCGCTGGTCAAGCACCCGGCGATCCAGGCGGTGGGCTTTACCGGCTCACTCAAAGGCGGCCGCGCCCTGTGCGACATGGCAGCGGCGCGCCCGCAACCGATTCCGGTATTTGCCGAGATGTCGAGCATCAACCCGGTGATCGTGCTGCCCCAGGCGCTGCAAGCCCGCGCCGACAGCATCGCCCGCGACCTGACCGCCTCGGTGGTACAAGGCTGCGGCCAGTTCTGCACCAACCCAGGCCTGGTGATCGGTATCGCCTCGCCTGCGTTCACCGCGTTCACTCAGCAGGTCGCACAATTGATCGGCGAGCAACCGGCGCAAACCATGCTTAATGCCGGCACCCTGGGCAGCTACGGCAAGGGCCTGGAAAAACTCCGGTCTCACCCGGCCATCCAGCATCTGGCGGGCAGCGCGCAATCGGGCAATCAGGCGCAACCGCAACTGTTCAAGGCGGATGTGCGTCTGTTGATTGACGGCGACGAAGTGCTGCAGGAAGAAGTGTTTGGCCCCACCACGGTGTTCGTCGAAGTGGCTGATCAGGCGCAGCTCAGCGCCGCCCTGCAGGGGCTGCACGGGCAATTGACCGCCACGCTCATCGGCGAACCGGCCGACCTGCAACAGTTCACCGAACTCACGCCCCTGCTGGAGCAGAAAGTCGGGCGCATCCTCCTCAACGGTTACCCCACTGGCGTGGAGGTGTGCGATTCCATGGTTCACGGCGGGCCGTACCCGGCGACTTCCGACGCCCGTGGCACCTCGGTCGGCACTTTGGCTATCGACCGTTTCCTGCGCCCGGTGTGCTTCCAGAACTACCCTGATAGCCTGCTGCCCGACGCGTTGAAAAACGCCAACCCCTTGCGTATTCAGCGGCTGGTAAATGGCACGCCATCGCGTGAATCGCTGTAACTGATCAGGAGGCTTCATGTCGTTGAGCGCAGTCACCCCGCACCGTGCCCGGTTGGGCGAAGGGCCGTTCTGGGATGTACCGACCCAGGCCCTGTATTGGGTGGATATCGCCGCCCGCCAGGCGCTGCGCCTGATGGGCGGGCAGTTGCAGGTGTGGCAGTTGCCCGAGCACGTCTCGGCGTTCATCCCCTGTGAACGCGGCGATGCGTTGGTGACCTTGAGCAGCGGCGTGTATCGCCTGGACCTGGCCACCGAAGCCTTGACCCTGCTGTGCGTAGCCGACCCGCAAGCGGGCAACCGCGGCAATGAAGCACGTTGCGATGCCCTGGGCCGGCTGTGGTTGGGCACCATGCAGAACAACATCGGCGAGCAGGGCGAAGACCTGCCGATTACCCGGCGCTCCGGTGGTTTGTTTCGCATCGATGCCGATGCGCGGGTCACGCCGTTGCTGACGGGGCTGGGCATTCCCAACACCTTGCTTTGGAACGAGGAGGGCAGCCAGGTGCATTTCGGCGACAGCATGGACGGTACGCTCTATCAGTATTCGATCCAGGCTGACGGCCAACTCGGCGCCGCCCAGGCCTGGTTCGGGCCGCACACACGCGGCGGGCCGGATGGCTCAGCCATGGACGCCGACGGCTACATCTGGAACGCGCGCTGGGACGGCAGTTGCCTGCTGCGGCTAACGCCCTTGGGTGAGGTGGATCGCATCATCGAACTGCCGGTCAGCCGTCCCACCAGTTGCGTGTTCGGTGGGCCCGAGCTCACCACGCTGTACATCACCAGTGCCGCGAGTCCCTTGGGGCATCCGTTGGATGGTGCGGTACTGGCGATTGAAATGGATGTTCCCGGAAAACCCTGTCACCGCTTCGCCGGATAACGTGTAGGAGCGGGCTTGCCCGCGAAAAACGTCAACGATAACGCGTTCATGCTGAATGAACGCGTCACCCTCGGGTTTTTCGCGAGCAAGCTCGCTCCTACAACGTTCTACCTAAAACAACAACAAGGAGTCACCCGTATGAATCGTCGTCGTGGTTTGCGTTCCCTGTGCTGCGCCGCTGTGGCGGTCTCGGCCATGAGCTTGAGCGGCCTGTTGCTGGCCGCTGAAGAAGTGAAAATCGGTTTTCTGGTCAAGCAGGCCGAAGAGCCCTGGTTCCAGACGGAGTGGGCGTTTGCGGAAAAAGCCGCCCAGGACAAAGGCTTCAAACTCATCAAGATCGCGGTGCCGGACGGCGAGAAAACCCTCTCGGCCATCGACAGCCTGGCCGCCAACGGCGCCAAAGGCTTCGTGATCTGCCCGCCGGACGTGTCCCTGGGCCCGGCCATTGTGGCCAAAGCCAAGGCCAACGGCTTGAAAGTGATGGCCGTGGATGATCGCTTTGTCGATGCCAAGGGCAACTTCATGGAAGACGTGCCGTACTTGGGCATGGCCGCATTTGAGGTGGGCCAGAAGCAGGGCGCCGCCATGGCCGCCGAAGCGAAAAAACGCGGTTGGGACTGGAAGGACACCTACGCGGTGATCAACACCTTCAACGAACTCGACACCGGCAAGAAGCGCACCGACGGCTCGATCAAATCCCTGGAAGAGGCTGGCATGCCTAAAGATCACATCCTCACCGCCCCCCTGAAAACCCTCGACGTGCCAGGCAGTATGGACGCCACCAACTCGGCGCTGGTCAAACTGCCAGGTAG